>CAYZDX010000010.1:0-13180 GCA_964477565.1 Candidatus Woesearchaeota archaeon
CTTGCTCATAAAATTCGTAAAGAGGGCTCTGAATCCCTATTTTGTGTGTTGAAATCGTAGCTGATAAATTTCCAAATTTAATGTTAAGTTGCGACTCTATTTCAACTTCAATCTTTTTCTCTTTTATTTTTACTTTTGGCTTTATTTCTCCAATATCAATATCATAACCTTTCTCTCTAAAATCTGAAAAATCACATTTTGATTCTTTAATATATCTTTCTAGTTGCCTTTCCATTTCATTTAAGGAGGGGATTTGTTCTTTTGCAATATTGTTTCCTGTTAAATAATACCAATAGGGGATATTACTTCCTAAAAAATTGAGGTAGTTGGAGGTGGGAATATACTCACTTCCTTGTTCAAATTTAGGTAAATAAATATATCCTGCTTGTTGCCCCAAGATTGTTATGCCTGTTTCTGCATTTTCTTTTATACAAGAAAGAAAATAATTTTCAACTTGCTCAAATTCTTTTGGTATTTCTTCTTTTTCTATTATTTTATTTTTGAGCAAAAAATATCCTGCAACAGAGCCTACAATTATTACTGCCAGAATAATAAAAATTGTGATTTGCCCTTTTTTCTCCTCTTTTAACATAAATTTTCAAAGCAAGGGGAATATATAAATTTAACCTACATAAATTTTTTTAGTTTTGGAAGAAAATAGCCCCGCCAGGATTCGAACCTGGGTCACTGGTTCCAAAGACCAGTATCCTTGACCGCTGGACGACGGGGCTTTAAGGATTTCAAGTTTGAATGATTTAAAAGTTTTGCTACTTTTTTAAATTTATTCAGAATTAGGAAATATGTTTTCTGCAGCTTTTTTCAAGGCGTCATAAAGCTTTTTTTCACCTATTAAAAAAACCGGTTGTTTTAATTTAACTGAGTAGTATTGATTTTCTATCTCAAGATTTTTAAAAAATTCTTCAATTAACTGTTTTTTCATAAGCTTTTTTAAAAAATTTGATTTAAAAAATTAATGTTTATACCTGCCTCTACTTTCAACCTCTTTAAGTTTTTTCAAAATTTTTTCTTTATCTCTTGGATTATATCCTTTAAGAAAAGCATTAAAAAGTTTTTTCCAATCGCGAAAATGTTTTGCTTCCAATGCCTGCCTTAATAAATGCAAATCAACAGCTTTGTCTTCTGTTCTTGTCGAATGAAAAGACAAACCGAAGTCAATAAAAAAAATTTTTTTGTTGCTTAAAATCATGTTGCTTGTTGTTAAATCTCCATGAATAATATTATTGTCGTGGAGTATTGATGCCTGTTTTCCAATTTGTTCCATTATTTTTTCTTTATCTTTAAGTTTATCTAAGTGGAGAGATAATTTTTTTCCTTTTATATATTCTAAAATTATCTCTTTTTTCTTTTCGTCTACTTTAATCAACTTTGGGACAGGCAAGAGGGAAGATAATTTCTCTAATAATTTTGCTTCTTTTCTTGTTCTTAATTTTCTTAGTTTTTCATCTATTTCTTTGAGGCGATAAGATTTTTTTATTCTTTTTTTATGAACTTTTCCTTGTTGTAAATAGATGATTGCTTCTGCTCCTTGTTGTAGGATTTTCATTTGCTAAAATCTAATTTTCTTTCCAAATTTTTTAGCTAATTTTTGAAGTTGTTTTTGCGAAAGGCCTTCTAGGCCTCCTTCTAAATTCATGCCTTTTCCAGTTTTTACAAATTCCTTTAAAATTTTATATTGTTTTAGCAAGGCACGAACATCACTTGTTGTAGTTCCAGAACCTCTAGCAATTCTTTGTATTCTTGAAGTTTGTTTTATCAATAATTCTGGATTTTCCTTTTCTTCTGGAGTCATACTTTGTATGGCATATTTCCATTTTTTCATTTTTTCTTCTTGAGTGCCGAGAAGGTTTTCTGGAAGTTTTGATTTAACTGAGCCAAGACCGGGAATTAATTCAAGAATTTTATCGAAAGTTCCTACTTTTCCTATGCTTTCTAACTGCTCGTATAAATCATCCATAGTAAATTTTCCTTCTTCTAATCTCTTTTTCAATTTTTTTTCTTTGCTTTCTTCAGTCACTAACTTAATTTTTTCAATTAAGGTTTCTAAATCACCCATTCCGAGGAGCCTGGAGATGAATGCTTTTGGTTTAAAAGTTTCAATGTCATTAATTTTTTCTCCGGTTCCAATAAAATATACTCCTGCTTCAACTTCATTACAAGCAGTTAAAGCTCCTCCTCCTTTGGCTGTAGAATCCATTCTTGTTATTATTACTCCTGAGATATCCAAGGCTTTTTTAAAATCAGAAGCAAGTTTTTTTGATGCCTGCCCTATATCTGCTGGAACAACAAGAAAGGAATAATCTGGTTTTATCTTCTTATTTATTTCCTTTATTTCATTAACTAATTCTTTGTCAAGGGTATGGCGTCCTGCAGTGTCTATAAAAACTATATCAAAAGAGGAAATTTCTTTTTCAAATTTTTTATAAATTTTTATTGGGTCTTTTTCTTCTTTATCAACAAATACTTTCAAGTTATTTTGTTTTGCAAGCTGTTCAAGTTGTTCTGGAGCTGCTGGCCTATGAACATCTAAACCTAACATACAAGTTTTGAAACCTCTTTTTCCATAATAATTAGCTAATTTGGCGAGAGTTGTTGTTTTTCCTGAACCATATAAACCTAACAACATTATTTTTGTTTGTTTTCCTTTTTTTAATTTTAATTCTTTTTGTTTGCCCAACATTTCCAAAAGTTTATCATGAAGAAGTTTGATAATCTGCTCCTTTTTTTCTATTCCTTTAATTTTTTCATTTTCAGCAGCAACTCTTATTTCATCACTTAATTCCTTGACTAACATTACATTAACATCAGCTTCAATTAATGCCCTTTGCAAATCTTTCACAATAGAGTCAATTAATTTTTTGTCTATAAAAACAGCCCCAACTAGCTTATCAGTTGCTTTTTTTAATGCTTCTCCTAATTTTCCTAAAACCATGCTTAAATCAAGTTTAGAGGTTTTTAATATCTTTGGTTAGCAATATGTAAATAAGTATTTATTGATAGTATGTCAAAATATAAAATTATTTATTTAGAAATAATCCATGCAGTAATTCCAGCGATTATAAGAAGAATAATTCCTCCAGCGATTTGACTTCTTAATGTTACAAATTTTGTAATTTCAAACCAAATGTTTCCAAACAAAGCAGGGAATACACTTACAGCAGAAATTAAGAAAATAAGAATAAGTAGTGCAATAAAAATCCAGACAAACCACGGTTTCATTATATTTGAGATTTCTTGTTGAGATAATCCAATAATAATTAAAATAAAAAACAAGGATAATGCTAAAATTGCAAACCAAGGAGTTACTTTTTCTACATATCTTTGAGCTGGAGCAAGAGTAGAGAAAATTACTGCGATAATTGCTGCGATAATTAAGTTGGTTGGTTTATTGTCTCCTAAAATTTTTGTTTTGTCAAGTAAAGCATAAACAATTGCAAATACAAATAAAAATCCTGCAATTGGTAAAAAATAACTTAATCCTGATAAGTCAACTGGCATTTTAAAATTTTTAATTTATTTTATAGATTTTAAGTTGTCTTTTTACTTCCTACAATTACCAATATAACTGCAACAATAATTATGACTAATACAATCATTAAAGAACCATATTGATTCCACCACCAACTTCCAGCAAAATTAAAATCTGAAAGTGATAAAATTGTAATAATTATGAAGATTAAAGCACCAAGACCAAAAAATATCCACTTATATGTTTCTTTTTTTTCTAAATCAGTAATAAATGCTCCTGCTAAAATTAAAGCTATTAAAAGAATAGATAAACCTATACCAAATTTTGGAAATATGTTCTGGAAAAATGCAGGAACAAAATTTAGTTGTAAAGAAAGTAAGGCAATCGCAACAGCAATTAATGCAGAAGCTCCTTTATTATCTCCTAAAATTTTTGAATTGGTAAGAATTGCATAAACAATTGCAAAAATTAATAGAAAAGGCAAAACATATTGAAAAAATCCCTGCTCTTCTAGAAAATTCAGAAAATCTGGAACACTTCTTATCCCTGCTGTCTGTAACATTAAGCCAACAAACTCTAACATAAAAAAATAAGAAAAAAAAGATTTAAATATCTTTTGATTTTTTTCTTTTTTTAAATAATAGGATTTTTCATATTTTTATAATTGCCATCTAATAAAGAATAAATATCTAACTTTCTCCCCCACCCCCTCCCTCACCGCTTCTAACAACAATAGCAATAGCAACACCAATTATTATTAAAAAAAGGAGATTCATAACTAAGCTACTTCCTTCTCCTCCAGATAAAGCTTCTAAAACTAAAGGCCAATATCCTGTGAAAATAAGTAGAGAAATAACAATCACTGCAACAATTAATACAAGAAATGCCCATTTAACCCCTTTTGGCAAGGTAAATTCTTTCTCACCTGTTATTGAGAATGCATAAAGAATCATAAAAACAAGCATAATTACTATAACAACAGCCATCACAGCTATTAACTGAATAGACAAGCCAACAGCATCAGAAAATGCAACAAAAATCAAAGCAACGACAAAAGCAACAATAGCATTTATTTGTCTTTTGCCTTCCCCAAGAATTTTTGATTTATCAAGAATTGCAAAAACAACTGTAAAAACAAGTAAAAAAGGCAATACTAATTCTACAAAAAAGGGAGATGATAATATAGTAGGCATTTTCTTAAAGTTCCTCTATCTCAACTTTTTCCTCTTCTTCTAAATTCTCTTCTTTTATAGGCAAACTCGCTCCACTGACAATAAAAATATCCCCAATAGCTTTAACAAATTGGTGGGGAATAATTATTCCTCTTGCTCCTCCAATTAAATGCGAAATATTGGTTCCTACTCTTATTCTCCATCCATCAATTTTGTTATCAGCTATATTCACTTCTTCAACTTGCCCAAGAAAATCTCCTGCATCAGTGTAAGCATTCCTCCCTAAAACCTCTGAAATTTTTTTAATTCTTAACATAACAAAATTAAAAGTATTGAGTTTATATATTTTTCTTTTTTGTTCTGTTAATTTTGTGTAGTTATGACAAAATCAGTATGTATCATATTTCAGATAATTAAAGAGAAATAAAATAAATTTTAGGGAATCAAATGGGATGTTTTAGTAAGTGATTATTAATATAGATTTTTATTAAAAGATTTGTTATATTTTAAAATTCTTCCAGATTTTGTTATTCATAATCTGATAATTTTGAATTAATCTGCTTTTTGATTTACTGGAAATGGAAGAAAGATTTATAATCTTATATTTATAAATAAATTTATGTTCAAAGAAAAAGAGATTTTAGTTTTAATATTAGCATTAATTGTCTTGTCTTTTTCATACTCTTTTACAAATGCTCAGAAGTTTTTGCACGGTTTAATATATTTTTCAATAGTTTTATTTGTTTATGTAATTGGAAAGAAATTAACTGCTTATTATTATGAGGTGCAAGAGGAAGAGAAAATTTGGACATTTCAAAGATATGGTTTATACGAGAGAAGTTACTTTAAAAAGCCAATTCCTATTGGGATTGTCCTTCCTTTCCTTGTTTCAGTTTTAAGTTATGGAAAACTTTTTTGGTTAGCAGTTATAGAATCTGAAATTGAGCCAAGACCAGAAAGAGCTGCAAAAAGGCATGACTATTATTCTTTTTCCGAAATAACTGAATATCATCTTGCAATGATCTCTGCTTCTGGAATATTTTTCTGTTTATTATTGTCTTTATTTGCTTATATAATAAACTTTGAAGAACTTGCTAAACTTAGTTTATATTTTGCTTCTTTTAATCTCCTGCCTATAGGTAGGTTGGATGGCTCACGAATTTTTTTTGGTTCAAGAGTCCTTTATGCAACTCTTGTAATAATAACATTAATTGTTTTAGGATATTCTTTGCTTTTAGTTTAGAATGGATGTTTCTTATGAATTAAATGAAAGAAATAGATTGGGTGATTTAGAGAGTTCTCTTCAAGACAGTCTAGATCTCTTGGAGATAAAAGAGAAAATCCAGAGACTATACGAGAGCAAAAGGATAACCTATTCTCAAGCAAGAGAAATGCACGAAGCCCTTGCTAGAGAGGAAATTCAATATGTTTTGAAAAATTTTGGAATTGTTTTAACAGCTGGAATCCCGTTTGCTTTCCTTCCTCCACCGATTGGAAGTTTTTTCACATCTCCAGGAAGGTTTTTTTGGACACTTAATGAAATAAGAAAAAGAAAGAAAAGTGATAAGGAAAATGTTTATGGGATAGATACTGCCCTCTTTAGTGCAATTCCTTGGGTGGGCCCTTATGCTTTATTGCTCCCATTAAGAAAAGAAAATCCTCAGCTTTGTTATTTAACGATAAAATATTATATTGGGAAAGGTTTGAAGAGAACAACAGAATTTCCTAAAAAATTAATTAATGTTTTACGAAATTAATTAGGTTTACAATTATAAATTTAGCCCTATTCTATTATATAATCTTTAAAATATCTTTTGTAGAATATAAATCATTTAAAACCCCCTCTTTTTGAGAATTAATGGCTAATTTAAAAAGAGGTTCAAGATTATTGAGAGATTTTGTTCTTAATAATAGAAATTATTTTAATGTTAAAAGAGCGGTAACAGATGAGGAAATAGACCTGATTTGTGAATTCAGGGCAAGGGGTTTTATAGAGCAAGGAACATTTCCTCAAGGAATGATTACAGACCGGGACGAATTTGATGATAGAGAAAGTACTTATTTAATGTATGCTGAAAAAAATGGAAAGGTTGTTGGAACAATTAGACTGATAAAGAGCACTAATGAAAACCCATCTTTGCCTATTGATTATTCTGTTTTTTATCATGAAGATAAGCCTTATAGTCTTACAGAATTATGTGAAGCTGGATTATTAGACGGGAAAGCAGTAACTGCTCGCGCACAAATAGCAGGGCTTGTTTTAGATAGGGAATATTGGGGTGGGAGGGGGATTAGGAATGGTTTAATTCCTCATTTATTTCTATCATTAGCAAATATTGCTTTTAATGAAGGGATTCCTGGAGCAATAATATGTGCTGATCCCCATACAACAAGAATGTATCATCTTTATAATGCTAAATTATTATATTCTGGTAAATTTAATTTTGGGAAGAAATTTGGAGAAAAAGTATTACCTGTAGATGTTATGTATATATCTCATTCTGACCTTGTTTTTGCTTTTCTTATACCCTTAACTGAGCATTCAGAGAGCAAATAATAGAATCTAATAGATAATCTATTAATTTTTAAATTAATAATAAACTAATTTTTCTAGAATTAATATAAATTTATATAATCTTAATGATTTTTCTTATGATGGAAGAAATAAAAAAATTTCTTAAGGATATAGAACCAAGAAAATATCAAGAAGAAATTTATAAGGTTTGTAAAGAAAAAAATACTTTGGTTGTATTGCCAACAGGTTTAGGCAAGACCTTAATTGCCTTGATGTTAGCAATTGGTAGGCTTGTTAAATTTCCAGACTCAAAAATTTTGTTTCTTGCTCCTACCAGGCCTCTTGCTCAACAGCATTTAGATTATTTTAAAAAACACCTTCCTGAACTTTTCGCTACTCTTGAGCTTTTTACAGGGAAAACAAAAGCTGAAAAAAGGAGAAAGCTTTGGCAAAATGCTGAAATAATTTTTTCTACTCCTCAATGTATTAGCAATGATTTAAAAAATAATCTTTACTCTTTAGAAGATGTTTCTTTATTAATAGAAGATGAGTGCCATAGATGTATAAAAAATTATTCTTATACATTTATTGCTAAAAAATATAAGGAACAATCAAAACATCCAAGAATTCTAGGTTTAACTGCTTCTCCAGGACACGAAAAAGAAAAACTAAAAAAAATTTGCGAAAATCTTGGGATAGAAAAAATAGAAATAAGAACAAGGGAGAGTGAAGATGTTAAAGATTATTTACAAAAATTAAAATTTGAAATTGTAAAACTGGAATTTCCAGAAGAATTTAAAGAAATTAGGAATCTTTTGAAAAAAATATTTGATAAAAAAATTGAGGAATTAAAAAACAGGAAACTTTTATTTGAAAGACCCACTAAAAAAAATCTTTTAGAATTGCAAAGAAAAATAATGAGGATTATTTCTTCAGGTAATAGGCATTTTAATATTTTGGCTGGAGCTTCAGCTGTTGCAATAACAATCAAGCTACAACATGCTTTAGAATTACTTGAAACACAAACTTTATCCTCTTTACTTGCTTATATGCAAGATTTATTTGAGCAAGCGAAAAAAGAGAAAAGCAAGGCAGTAAAGCAGTTAGTAAAACAAAAAGAATTTAATCTTGTTTATTCAAAACTTCTCTACTTATCTGCTGAAAAAAAAGAGCACCCAAAATTAGAAAGATTAAAAGAAATTGTAGAGTCAGAGTTTTTAAATAAAGAAAAAAGGCCAAAGATAATTATTTTTGCTCAATATCGTGACACAGTAACAAAAATTTGTAAAGAAATTAATTCGCTACCTGGAGTAAATGCCCGCGTGTTTGTTGGACAAGCAAAAAAATCAAGAAAGGGAAAAGAAGAAACAGGTTTAAGCCAGAAAGAACAACGAGAATTATTAAAAGAATTTGCTTTGGGAAGAGTAAATGTATTATGTAGTACATCAATAGGAGAAGAGGGCCTTGACATACCAGAAGTTTCAGTTGTTATATTTTATGAACCAATACCATCTGCAATAAGACAAATTCAACGTCGTGGAAGGACAGCAAGATTGCAGGAGGGTAAATTAATTATTCTGGTGACAAAAGGTACAAGAGATGAAGCTTATTATTGGTCTGCTTTTCATAAAGAAAAGAAGATGTATAAAGCAATAAACCATATAAAAGAAGATTTAGAAAATAAAAAAACTGTTAAAAGACAGAAAACCTTATTTTAAAATGTTTGAGAATATATTTTTAAATAAAAGAACAAAGAGAGATACAAAACCTAAAATAATAGCAGATATACATGAAAAAAATTCTCTTTTAATTTCAGAGTTAATTGAAATAGGGGTTGATGTAGAATTGAGACATCTGAAGGTTGCTGATTTTATTGTCAAAGATGTGGCTATAGAAAGAAAAACTGTTTCAGATTTTCTTAGTAGCATGATAAATAAAAGATTAATAAGACAATTAGAAGAATTAGGGCAATATCCCAATTGCCTTCTTTTAATTGAGGGTATAGAGGAGCAGGAACTTTATAATGATGAACCAGAAGGGATTCATGGAAATGCCATACGAGGCTTTTTACTTGATATTTTATTGAAATATAAAGTCCCTATTATTTTCACTAAAGATTACAAGGACACAGCTTTTTTTCTTTTAATTCTTGCTAAAAAACAAGGAAAAGAAATTTCAATCAGGGCAAAGAAAAAAAATCTTAGTAAGAAAGAGCAGTTACAATATATTTTAGAAGGATTTCCTGGAATAGGCCCAAAAACAGCTAAAAAACTTTTAAAAAAATATAAAACAATAAAAGAAATAATAAACACACCATTAGAAGAATTAAAAACTGAAATAGGAAAAAAAGCTGAAATTTTTAAATTGTTGGAAGAGAAGTATTAATTTCTAAATAAAGTATCTTTAATTGTTGATATATCAAAAGTATCTAATCTTTCTCCTGCTAGAACTTTGGCTAATATTCTCGGATGGTAGAATCTCAAAGAATTTGCAAGATATTCTAATTCTTCATAAACATCAGCAGAAGAAGCTGGAACAAAAATATCGTCTAGATTATCTACCCCCAACATTACGCGCATTCCCCTGGTAGCGAAATCCCAAGCTTTAGCAATAGAATTATGGATGTATGCTTTTTCATGATATCTTTGTAACATTGATAAAGCTGCCCGAGGACAAACAATCAGGCTGATATTTCTTTCAGCCATTTCATCAGCAATTTTGTTAAACTCTTCTTCATTTTTGCAAGAGGGCGAGATAGCGTGGACAGCAATTTGATCTGGAAATTTTTCCGGGGCTTCTGTAAATACTTCTTCTTGTATAAATCTTAGATCATTAAGCCAATTTTCTACACTTCTATCATTAGGAGAGTTTGCTTGTCCAATATGATACTGGGCTGGTTTTTGTAATCTATATGATAATCCAGCAATATAAAGAGTGTGTTGGTGCCTTCCAATATGTCCTGGCTTATCATCTTTTTCAGCTAAAGCTACTAAAAAATCTGCTCTTTTTGCTGCTTCTTCAAAGAGTTCAAATCTCCTATCAGAAAGTCCCCCATCTCTTTCTCTTAGTCCCCTAATTTTAAATCCTGAAGGATTGTATGCCCCAATCTTAATTTTAATTTTATCTTTATACTCTTTTTGTAATTTCTCTGCCACTTCCAAACTTTTTAAACCAGTATTATAAGTTACATCTGCGGTTGTATGCAACTCTGTAACTCCAAACATAATTGATTCTTCAATTAATCTCCTTAATCTTTCTTCAATACATTCTGAAGAAAAAGCTTTCCCTCTATGTAGAATCCAAGTTAAATTCTGTTTTTCAGGTAGAGTTGCCCTCTCCAGCTCTTCTACAGATTTTCCTGTTTCTCCATAATACTCATTTCTTCGAGTATAAGCCCGGTCCCCATGGATATGGAAATTTTTTAATCCCCCAAACTCTCTTTCACAGTATCCAATAACTTCTCTTTCAAAATCAGATTTGGGTTGAAAGCTTCTCATCATAAGTATTAAAAAATTTTTATTTATAAAAAAAATTATAAATAAAGATATATTTTCAAAAAGAAAAATATATAAATATCTTTTAACTTAATAGTAGGGTTTCTATTTTTTATTCTAAATAATAAACCTCTATATCTTTATATTCCGGTCCTTCTGGCTTTAAGATGCTTTCTTTTAATTTAAATTCTCTAACTTCAAAATCAACATTAATTTTAATCTCATTTAACCTGTCTAAAAATTTTTTCTTGTCTTTAATATTTTTAACTCTCGCTATAGTAATATGCCCCATAAATCTTTTCTCTTTTTCAAATATTCCATTTAGTTTATTATCTATTTCTTTTTGTAGGTCCCATAATTTTTTGCTTTCTTCATCTTGCTCATCAACACCTAACCACACAATTCTTATGAACTTCTCAGAAAAAACTCCAATTTTATTTATCTTGATTTTAAATTTTTTTAATTTTATCTTCTTTAAATTTTCCTTTACCTTCAATATTTTCTCCTCTTCAATTTCTCCCAAAAATTTCAAAGTTAAATGTAAATTTTCTATTTCAGTTTTCTTTCCTTTAAATTCTGGCAAATTATCTTGAATTCTCTTTACTTTTTCTCTGATTTGTTTTGGAAAATCAATACAAATAAAACACCTTTTCATTAAAAAAAGAAAAACAAAAGATATTTAAAATTTCTTTTTTATTTTGGATTATGATTCCGTCAAATATTACTCCTAATTTCTCAAATCTAACTATGAATCTTTCTGATTATCCTTATTTTCTTTCTTCTTTTATTGATAAAATGAAATTTGCTGCAAAAATAGGAGCAATTTTGATTGTTATTTATATTCTCTATTTGATAATAAAATTTGTTTTAGGAAGGATAAGGGAAAAGAGAATAAAAGAAACTTATAAAAATACTAAAGAGATATTAAAAAAACTTGAGGAAATTGAGAAAAAATTAGATATGACATTAAAAAAAGAAAAAGGCAGAAAGAAGAAAAAGTCAAAGTAGTTCTGCTATTAATTTTGCTCCCAGTTTTGTTGTAAGATTATTGTATTTTTTATCCTTCTCACTGTTTATTTCAACTAAATCAAAAATTTTCAAATTTTTCATTTTGTTTATTCTCGATAAGATGTATATGGCTTGTCTTGAAGTTAAACCGCAAGGCTCTAAATATCCTGTAGAGGGAGCAAAAGCAGGGTCAATAACATCAATATCAAAACTGACATAGAGTTCTTTTCCTTGAGAAAATTCCATAATTACATCAGTAATTTCTTCGAGATTATTGATTAATTCATTTATCTTTATTTTTTTAATTCCTTTTTCTTGCAGAAAATTTAATTCCTCCTGCCATAAATTTCTGGCTCCTACTAATAATACATTTTCACTTGGAAATCCACTTTCAATCAATGCCCTTAACCATTCTTCATGAGTTGGATTTTTAACAGGCTTCATACAATCAGCATGTGCGTCAAATACAATTAAACAAGGCGCTACCCCTTTCTTTTTAGAATAATCAAGAAATGCTTTTCCAATACTATAACTAATGCTATGATCCCCACCGAGAAAAATGGCTTTGTCTTGTTCTTCTAAAATCTCTTTCGCATTTTCATAAATCAGTTTTTCTTGCTCCTCTAAATTATTGTTGTCAAGATGTATTTCTTCTATGTTTAATTTGCTTTTATCTACAATTTTTCCATTTTCATTACTATAAATCTCTTTTAGCTTTTCAAGTATAGCATTTCCAGCATTTCTACAACCATCATTTTTCCCTAAATTATTCAATCCAGGAACTTTAACAACCAGCATATTATCGAGAAAGGAAAGGTATTTAAATAACTTTTTCCTTTTAAATACAAGAAATAAAAAAGGAGGTGAAAAATGGCAAAACTCACTGCATGGCTTGTTACTATAATTGGTATTTTGTTAGTATTGCCTTTAATAGGCGTTGATATTGGAGAAGTCCTTAATAACTGGCTTATAGCAATAGCAGTTTTAGTAATTGGTATAGGTAAGCTTGTAAGAAACTACAAAGCTAGTTAAATTGTAATTTTTTATTTTTTCATTTTTTTGATTTCTTTAGCTAAATAGCTTTCAAAAATTTGTTAAAATTAATTATTTTGGGATTAAAGCCAAAGAACTAAATTTTTTTATTTTTCCTAAATCTCTTACCTTATTTAATTTTACATCTTTTATAAAATCTTCATATTTGTAAAAATCATAAGCATTTCCCATAACTTCTTCGTTAACTAAATTTTTCATAACTACCTCGCTGTTTTCTCTTTCCACTTCCCTTAATCCTATTAATTGTTCTTTTATCTCTTCCACATCGGATTTTGAAATTTCTTTTATTTCTTTTATTTCTTTTAAGATAATGTCCTTACATAATTTGACTTTTTCTTTTGTTGTTCCTATGTAAATTACTTGGTAACCATAACCTTTACCATATTCTATACTTCCACTAACATGATACGCCAGGCCTCTCTTCTCCCTAATTTCTTCAAAAAGTTTAGAA
>CAYZDX010000011.1:0-10729 GCA_964477565.1 Candidatus Woesearchaeota archaeon
AGAAAGAAAACAAGCATTAAAAATTCTATTCCATGAAAAATAAACTGTTTTTTTTTGTATTTTTCTTTATCTTCTCTTTTCAATTTTCTCCATTTTTTTCCAAAATTAATAGAGGAATTGTAAGCTCTTCTCAAACTCAAATCTTTTTTTTCAAAAACATAAAGGAGATAATGGTCTATATCTATCAAAACTGAGGCAAGAAAAATTATGGTTGCTTGAAAAAAAGTAATTGGAAAAATAAGCCATACTAAAAAAGAAAAAATTAATCCGAATAAAATATGCCATTTAGGTAACATTTTGAAACCTCTTTATTACTTATTCAAGAAAAGGTGATTTTTAAATTATGCGAAATTAAATAGAAAATGCAATTTATATAAAAATAAACTGACCTAACTTTCAATTCTTCTTACTATCTCGGCAAAAGCTGGACGAGTTATTAAAACTCCTGTTGTAATGCCTATTATTGTTGTTACAGCAAAACCCCTCAATAAACCCGCCCCTGCCCAATACAAAGGAATTAAAGAGGCAAGAGATGTGAAATAAGCTCCAACAATGATGAATAATGCTCTTTTTATTTTCTCTACTATTCCTAATCTTTGTCCTGTTTTTGATTCATCTATCAAAATTATTTGCTGGTCTACGCCTGTTCCTATGACAGTTAAGATTCCTGCAATACTTGCTAAATCTAAGTTCCACTTTATCAAAGATGCAACACCCAAAATAATTAGAACTTCTGAAAAAGAAGTTAGAAGAATAGCTAAAGAGGATTTAAAATTCCTATATCTTACAAAGATAATTATTGCCACTGAAATTAAAGCAGCTATACCAGCAATTAACAAGTTTTTAATAAAACTTTCTCCAAGTTTTGGAGAGATAGTATCTAATTTTACTATTTCTAATTTATAAGGTAAACTGCCTGTAATAAGGATTGTTTGAAGCTTGTTCATCTTTGCAAATGCATCATTTATTGCATCTTGCTGAGTTGTTCCAAAACCAGAACCAGAAATAGCTATTTCTGTAGCAGGGCGGCCTTTCAAATCTTCTGAAATTAATAAAGAATCAACAAGTTGGTCATCTAAATACAAATCAAGTTTCTTATCAAGATATCTCCCGCCCTGTGTCAAATTAACATTGAGTTTTGAAGTTATATTTGCATGTCTTTCTGCAGCTTCTTCACTTAAAGAAATTGAAAATGTAAACTTGCTTGCATATCCATTAGAAGTTCTTATCGGCCTTTCAACTCTTGAGCATTGAGCATTATTTCTACAAACAAAAGTTATATCTTTTTTTCCTCCAATAAAAACAGTTTCATTTCCTATTTTAGCTTCAAATTTCCCTTGTTTTCCTACCAGTTCTTCTAAATCAGAAGGTGTTGCTCCTGCAATTTCAATTAACATGTAATTATTTCCTTCTAAATCTTTTACAGGCCTCACAGTTATATCTGCAAGACCATAAACATTAAATCTTTCTGAAGTTACTGCAATTAAATCTTGCATTTCTTTACTTGATAAACTAACATTTACTGGTCTAACTAAAGCTCTTGCTCCACCAACCAAATCTAAACCCATCTTTAGATTTGTTTTAGGTAAATTTGCTACTGTGAATGTTGGTGTTTCATTAGTATAAAAAACAAAATCTCCCTGATCTGTCTTTATATCTACCCTCTTCTCTCCGGGAAAATTAAAAATTTCTGAAACTATCTGAGTATAATCATCAATATTTGTAATTTGATTTCCATTAATTTGTTGGATAACCATACCACTTTTTAATCCTTGCTCAAAATAGGTTGTGTTCTTCTCTACACTTTTTATCACAACTCCTGACTTAAAGGAATTCCAAGGAGCCAAAGCTAATAAAGCGAGAAATAAGGCGATAATCAATATCCATAGTCTCGTTCCAATTTTCATTTTATTCCTTTTTTCTCAGCGTATAATTTTAATATTCCAAGATTTGAAATCCAAGTGTTGATTAAATCAAAAGATAAACCGATTGTTAAAATTGTGAAAATTTGGGAAAGTGTATTGGAAAGAGATTTTACAATAATTAAGGAAACAATAACTGCAGCAAGGGATGTAAGAGTCATTGTTATTCCTGTTTTGAATGCTTTGAAAATTCTAGAATTTAAAGGCTCGTCTCTTCTTTTTAGAATTCTTGTAGTAAGCAAAATATCAGAATCAACAGAATAACCAATTAACATTAAAAAAGCCACTATTCCTGCAGAGGATAAATGCATTCCTAACATATTTACAAGAGAGAGTGTCATTACAATGTCTGCAAAAGCTGACAAAATTACAGCAAAACTTGGAACAAATGTTCTAAAAATAATAAAGACAACAATTGACATTAAAGCAAAAGCAAGCAAGATGGCGATTCTTAATTGATTATAAAACCCCTCGCTCAATGCAGAACCAGTAAATTCTATGCTTGAGTTTTCTTTGTTTAATTCAAAACCTAAATAGCTTTCTAAAACTTTTTTAACTTTTTCAGAGTCTTCTGGAACTTCTACAATAAAGGCCTTTTGTTCTCTTGTTGTAAAATCGTAAACTTCGCGAACATTAAAATCATTAAAATTTTGAGAAAGAAAATTTTTAAGTTTTGAAATGTCTGTTTTGGCAAAGACAGTTATGCTTGTCCCTCCTTTTAAACTTATATCCCTGTAGATTATGTCATTATTTTTCTGATAAAAAGTATAAAGGTAAATAAGAGATATCACTAAAACTATCGTAGGAATTAATAAAAGCAATTTATAGTATCTATCATGCCAGTTTTTCCTTTCCACTTTATTTTCTTCCATTTTTAAAATAAAAAAGAAGCATTTAAAAAACTATGCGCGAGCCGGGACTCGAACCCGGGTCACCTCGTTTTTGCTTTTGAAACCTTTTTTAAAATTAAAGGGAAGATTATTAATCCTATTGTTTTTGAAACCTTTTTAAGGTTTATTGGCAACGAGGTATCTTAACCACTGGACTACTCGCGCATAAAAATTCAATATAATTAAGATTTATAAAAGTTTATATTAAGAATCTATATAGATTAGTGTGATTTTTCCATAGCTAAAAAAGATTTAACTTGTTGGTTCATCTCTTTTACTTCCCTCTTAAGTTTATCTTTATAATATCCAACCCTGTCCCTAATAATAAAATAATCATATATTCCTCTTAAGAGTTTCCAAGGATAACCTTTCCACTTTCCTTCATAGTCATATATCAAAACAGAACTAAAACTAACTCCAACTTTGCCTCTATTTGCTTCTTCTACTTTTCCATTTTTTTTAACTTTAATTTTTTTTATATTTGCATTAAATTTAACAGTGATTTTATATCTGAAATAATCTGAAATCTTTTTTTGTGCATCCCATTCAATAAATATCTCTTTTCCCTCTTTTTTATTTTCCTCGTAATTTTTAATTTCTCTAACAAAATATCCCATATCTCTTAAATATTGAAGAAGAAAATTATAAAGTTCTTGAAAAGAAAAAATTCCAGAATAACTTACTTTTTCTTTTAAAACAACATCTCTATCAGCCATATATTATGATGTAACCTCTTGCTTTTAAGTTTTTCTTTTGAGAAATTTATTCCATTCCTTCAATTCCTTTATAATTTCCTGGCGAAGTATTTGATTTTTCAGAAGCAGCAATAACATCATCTATTCTTAAAATCATCATAGCCACTTCTGTTGCAGAATTAATTGCTTGTATTTTTATTCTTAATGGCTCTACAATCCCTGCATCAACACTATCTTCAATTTCATTTATAAATAAATTAAGCCCAATATTTTTTTCTCCATTGTCATGTCTTGCTTTTAATTCAGTTAAAATATCAATAGGATCAAGACCAGCATTTTCTGCTAAAGTTACGGGTATGCTTTCCAAAGTTTGGGCAAATTTTTCAATAGCAAGTTGTTCTCTACCAGATAAAGATTGTCCATATTTTCTTAATTCTTTAGCCAATTCAAGCTCTATTGCTCCACCCCCAGCAACAATTTTGCCGTCTTTCAATGCAGCTGCAACATCTCCTAACCCATCTTTTATTGCTCTTTCCATCTCATCAATCACATGTTCTGTTCCTCCATGTAAAAGTAAAGATAAAGCCTTAGGATTTTTACAACCACTAACATATGTAAAAGCTTCTTCTCCTCTTTTAACTTCTTCAACTACTTGAGCATAACCTAGCTGGCTTGATAATTCAGAAAGATTACTAACAATTTTTCCTCCAGTTGCTCTTGCTAATTTTTCCATGTCAGATTTTGCAACTCTTCTACAGGCATAAATTCCTTCCTTGGCAAGGTAGTATTGAGCTAAATCATCAATTCCTTTTTGACAGAAAACAACATTTGCTCCAGAACTCTTAATTTTTTCAACCATCTCTTTTAATATTTTTTCTTCTTGCTCTACAAAATTTTGTAATTGTTCAGGACTTGATATAGAAATTCTTGCATCTGTTTCAGGACTTTTAATTTCAAGAGGAGTGTCAATTAAAGCAATCTTTGCATTTTCAACTTTTTGAGGCACATCCTTATTAACTCTTTCTTTATCTAAGACAATTCCTTCTACTAATTCTGTATGCTCTATACCATTACCTTTTACTTTTTCTATTTTTATGTTTGTTAAATCAATATTTTTTCCCTCAGCTATTTGCCTCACTGCTTTAACGATAATCTCCGCAAATTTTTCTTTTACTGCCTCTGCCCCTTTTCCAGTCATAGCAGTCATTGCTATTTTTTTCAATAATTCTTCATTATCTGGATTAACATCTATTGCTAATTCATCAAGCAATTCCTTTGCTTTTTCTGAGGCAAGGCGATAACCTTTAATAATAACTGTTGGATGTATCCTTTTATCAAGTAATTCTTCTGCATTTTCTAAAAGCTTGCCAGCCAACATTACTGCTGTAGTAGTTCCATCTCCCACTTCTTCTTCCTGTGTTTTAGCTATCTCTACCATCATCTTCGCTGCTGGATGTTCAATTTCCATTTCATCAAGAATAGTAACTCCATCATTAGTAACTATTATATCTCCAACAGAATTAACAAGCATTTTATCCATTCCTTTAGGTCCAAGGGTGGTTTTTATAGTATCAGCTACTATTCTCGCTGCTAAAATATTATTCCTTTGAGCATCTTTCCCAACCTGCCTGGAAGTATTTTCTGGCAAAATTATTATTGGTTGTTTGTCATTTGTCATTTTAACCTCCCTTAGTCTATAATCCTTAATTTACCGGGTTTAAAAATTTTATTGTTATCTAAGATATAGAAAGTTTAGATTCTAAATTAACTTCGTTTTCTTTAACTTGAATTTGTGGTTTTCTTGGAGGGTTAAGATGTTTAATTTTAAAATTTTCAAAACCTACTTGCTTAAAAAGTTCTTCTAAATCTGAAAAATTACTATCTTCTGTATGTTGTTTTAAGAATCTTAGTGCTTCAAAAGAGGTTTGTAAATATCCTTGAAGATAGTTTTCTAATTTTCTTCTTCGCATTTCTATATCTTCTTCGCCTTTACAAACAAATTGATATTTCAATATTGGATTTGAAACTCTCAAAACACCCCGAAGAACTCCTACCCCCCAACTAGCAAGTAAATCATCAAGAGATTCTTTTAACTCAAAACTTGTTGGAATAAGTTCTCTAAAAACTCCGAGATTAGTTAGATATTCATTTATTGCTAATTCCCCTATTTTGGGCAATTCTCCAATATCTGAAAATCCAGGGTAAGCATAAAAAGCCAGGTCTTCCATTACAGGACCTTTTCTAACACTTCCTGCATCAAATAGGATATTATTTGTAATATGGTAAGGAATTATAGAAAGGTCTCCACAAACAACCCAATTTTCATAACCTTCTCTGAAAAAATATTTTTCAGCTATATTTGAAAATTTAGTTGAGAATTTTCTTTCTAAATTTTTAGGAAGTTCTCTATTATTAATTGCCATATATAAAGCATTTATCCCTCCAATAAAATTTCTTGTAGCATTTTCTAAATCAAGTTTAGGCAATCTTAATACTTTATTAATAATCCACGGGCTTTTTAAATGTAAAAGTGCTATTTGCCTTACAGCAAATCTTACATCATCCCAAGAAAGTTTTTGGCGTTGAGAATGTCTCTCATCTGCTATTTGGTCTAATGTTCTTTCATCTCCATTTATATACTCTCTTACTATGGCTAAATTTTCATCCCATTCAGGAATCCAAAAATAAGGTTTTGGAAAAACCCTTACAATAGTGTTATCATACCCTATTTCTAATTCTCCTGATTTTGACAATTCAAGAACTTCTTTTTCTACCCTATATTCTGGCCTGTAATCATTTCCATAAATTTTTACTGCAACTATCGAAGGTAAATTCATCGGCCTTTCTGTATGATACTCAATATCTGTTATTTTTAAATTAGCAGATTTGGCTCCCCTATGTGAAAGAGGAGTTACTTCTAAACCACTTATTTCAATTTTCCCTTGTTTTAATTCGTTCTGCAAAGTTAGGGATATTAGTTCTGCCAAGCCCTCCTTAGTTACAATTCTCATTTTATAAAATACAGAATACATTTAGATATATAATGAAGATGGGTTATTATGCTGTTTAATTCATTTTTCAATAAGGGAGTATCTCCACACACAGAATTACATTCTTTATAAAGTTCGTTTTTATTATTTGCAATTTCTAAAGCTATTTCTTTATCTTTTTTATAGAAAGCATTCAAAATTTTTATGTGATTTCCTTTAATTTTTTGAAAGAATTCAAGCAAATTGTTATTGTTTTCTAATTTTTTATTTATAGCTATTTTTGATATTCTTTTTAAATTGTCTCCTATTTTCTCCAGATTTGTTCCAACCCACCAAGTATGTACAAGAGACGGGTAATCTGTTTCAAGAGTATTTAATGTTGAAGGATTTTCCATTCCTAAAACCATCACTTTCCATAAAAGGAAATAAAATTTATTGATTTCTTTATCTGTTTCACGAATCTCATTATATTGGTTTTTTGTTATTTTTCCTTTTTTTATTCCTAATTCTATATCTTCAAAAAAACTTCTTATTATATTATCTATTCTTTTAATAATGCTACTAATAGATATAGAATTAATATCAGTTAAATCTTTTATGACTAATTCATCTTGATTTTGTTCAATAAGCTCAAGCCCAGGGAGGTCATGAAGAATTTTTTTAATAAATTTAATATTTTTTTTATCGCATTTTATTTTAAAGATACCATTTCCATTAATATAAGAAGCTATCAATTCCCTATTTATTTCATCCTCTTTTTTGTTTTCAAAATCAAGAAAAATTTCTTTATCCCCATTTCCTTTCTTAAACTCAGGACTTATCATTAACTCCCCATGAGAATTTGGAATGATGAAAATTTTATCTCCTTTTTTTAAACCTGATTTAAGAACCCAATCTTTTGGTAAAGCTATAGCAAAACTGCTATTACCCAATTTGATTAATTTTCTTTGTTCCATTTTGGCTGGATCCCCTTACTTCTTTGATTTTCCATAAAAAATAGAGATTAGCTATATTTTTAAAGAATATCCTAATTCAAAATATATATTATACCATATATATCGATATATATTCTATATGCTATATTCTTTAAGATACTAAAAGAAAGTATATAAAATATATATAGTATTAAGGCAAAATCTAAATAATTTTTTTTCTTGTTATTAAAACAGCGAGGCTTGGCTGGATCCCTCGCTGTTTTTAATAAGACAAAGGGATAGTTTTTTATTTTGAATTAATTTGATTTTTATTGAAATTATTCAAAAATATTATTAATTAAAAAAGTTAAAATGAAAGCAAAAGATATAATGAATGATAATTTTCTGGTTTTTGATGCAGAAGTTCCTCTAAAAACTTGTCTTAAAAATTTTAAAAATGGTGGATTCTGTGTGGTTTTGAAAAATGGCATAATCAATAAAGTTTTGTGTGAAGATGATATATTAAAGTACATAGTTAAAGGAAAAGATATTCTTTTAGGAAGTATTAAATCTAATTCTAAGTTTTGTATTGTTGACCCAGAAACTGATGTAGAGAAAGTTATTGAGTTGTTAAAAGATTTTGATATTATAATTGTCAAAGATGGAAATTATTTTGGGATTATAACAAAAAAAGAAATTTCAGAAATAAATCAGCTGATATTTGATGAGATAGAAGAAAAATCAGAAATAGTGTATTAGAACATATATATTAGTAAGCAATAATTCTTTAAAAAATTATTTTCTTGTATATAAAATGGAAATAGGAATAAAAGTTGGTGAAATTATGACAAGAGATTATGTTTCTGTTAAACCTGATACCCCGATAACAGAGTGTGCTAAAGTTATGATTAAGAAAAGGGTCGGTAGTTTGATTCTTGAAGAAAAAGGCAAGTTAAAGGGGTTATTAATTGAAAGGGATATAATTTGGGCGATGACAAAAAAAAATATTGAAGAACTTAAAGAGATTAAAGCAAAAGATTTGGCTAAGAAAAAAGTTATGGTAATCAGGCCATCAGCAGATTTGTATGAGGCTTTAAAAAAAATGAGGAAGTCAAAATATAGATGGCTTCCAGTAATAGAAGCTGGTAAACTTGTCGGATTTTTAACTTTAAAAGATATTTTAAGAATAGAGCCAAGTCTTTTTGAAATAGCCCATTCACAAGGAGCATTTCAAATCAAAGAAGAAGAGGAGAAGTTTAGAAGAATTAAAATGAGAAAAGGACAAGAGGAGATTCTTGAGGGGTTTTGTGAAGAATGTGGAAATTATGATTATCTTTCTAAAATAGATGGTAGATTAATTTGTGAGAGTTGTAGAGAAAATATGTGATAAAACTTGGGAAGATAAAATTATAAGTATTATAACTATCTTATTAGTAATAACTGGCTATTCTATTAATCTTAAAAATGTAGAATAATATCTTTCAGGAAGGGGGTATTCTACTCCTAAAAAACTTAAAATTTTCCCAATATATCTATCCCATTTTTTTGTTTCATGAAGTCTCACAGCGATTCTTACTTTTTTCCCAATCAAAGCTTCAAATCTTTTCTTTTCTTCATCTCTGAACCTATAATTTTCTGGAAATACATATATTTCGAAGGGCCTTTCACTTGTTTCTGGCTGAAACTTTATAATTAAAGATTTCAATAAATTGCGTGGCATATTAAAACCAATAATCCTTCCTTCAAGAATTACTTTTTCTAAATTTTTAGATTCTCTTGACATTTTAATTTTTCTTAAAATTTAATCTGGAAATTTCTATCCTTTTATGTTGTTGCCTTTTTAAAACTTTCTAAATAATTTTATTTAACTCCTTTCGATGCACCAGAAAATAATAATAGTTAACTTTATAAATAAGAAAATTTAAAAAGATTTAGCCAAACTACATCATCCAGGTTTTGTTTTTCTTAAAGCTTGGATGCATAGGTAGGAGGCAACTTAAATTACTAATTGAAAATGAATAAAGAAAAAATTTTAGAATCTTTAAAGAATTTGCGGGAAAATAAAAAGAAAAGAAATTTTGATGAAAGCTTAGATTTAATTATAAATCTAAAAGATTTTGACATTAAAAAGAACTCAGTTAATTTATTTTTAGAATTGCCTCATAAAGTAAAAGATAGAAAAATTGCTGCTTTCTTAAATAAAAAAAGTAATGTGGTGGATACAATAACAAAAGAGGATTTTGATAAATATAAGGATAAAAAAGAAATTAAAAAATTAGTTAAAAATTATGATTTTTTTATCGCTTCTGCAAACCTAATGCCACAAGTAGCTTCTACATTTGGAAAGTTTTTGGGTCCTGCTGGAAAAATGCCTTCCCCACAAATCGGAATTATCAGAGAAGAAACAGAAAAAGAAATTAAAAATGCTATAGAGAAATTTGATAAAATTGTTAGAATTAAAAGTAAAGAGCCAAGTTTGAAATTTTGTGTTGGAAAAGAAAGCATGAAAGATGAAGAAATAGCTGAGAATATAATTAAAGCATACAACACAATTTTAGATAATCTTCCAAAGAAAAAAGAGAATGTTAAGAATGTTAAAATTAAATTCACAATGTCAAAGCCAATAAAAGTTGAGGTTTAAATGGAAGGGAAATTTAGAGAAAAAGAAATTCCAAAAGCAAAATTGAAGCTAGTGGAAGAGATAGTTGAAAAAATGAAGAATAGTAAGGCAATTATGCTGGTTTCTATAAAAAACCTTCCAGCAAAGCAATTACAAATAATAAATAAGAAATTAAAGGGAAAGGCGGAAATAAAGATAGCAAAAAAAACAATTATTAAAATAGCAATAGATAAAATTGAAAAGGGAGGAATTAAAAACCTAAAAGAACATTTGGGAGAGAATCAAGCACTTGTTTTTTCTCAACTAGACCCTTTTGAATTGTCACTTTTACTTTCAAGAGAAAAAAGTAAAGCAAGAGCAAAAGTGGGGCAGGTAGTAGATGAAGATGTGGTTATAGAGCCCGGACCAACAGAATTAGTTCCGGGTCCTGTGGTTTCTGAGCTAGGAGGATTGGGAATAAAATTTTCAATTGAAGATGGTAAGATAAATATACAAGAGAGAAAGGTAATACTAAAAGCTGGGCAGGAAGTTGATGAAAAGGCGGATAGTTTAATGGCAAAATTAGATATAAAACCAATTTCTGTTGGTTTAAAGCCAATTGTAGCTTATGATTCAGAAGAGGATAAAGTTTATGAAAATATTGAAATAAACCAAGACAAGGTTATTGAAGAATTGAAAGATGCTGCAAGCAGGGCATT
>CAYZDX010000011.1:10829-12592 GCA_964477565.1 Candidatus Woesearchaeota archaeon
AAAATGGAGTACGTATATGGAGCACTTTTGTTGCATAAGGTTGGTAAAGAAGTTAATGAAGAAAATCTAAAGAAGGTTATAGCTGCAACAGGTGTAGAAGTTGACGAAGCCAAAGTGAAAGTATTAGCAACAAGCTTGAAAGATGTTGACATAGACAAAGAGCTTGAACAAGCTACAATAGTAGCTCCTACAACAACAAGTGCTGGTGGAGAAGCAACAGAAGAAAAGAAAGAAGAGAAAGAAGAAGCTAAGCCAGAAGAAGCAGCCGAAGGTCTATCAAGCTTATTCGGTTAGATTAGTAAGAGATAGGCCTTCGTATAAGTTTTCTTAGAGATTTTTATAGAGTTTTAAATAAAAAAAGAGTTTGTATTCGTTCGTGTTAATAGATTAACAAAATTTAAAAGCAAGAATTTTTATATTAAATATAAGCCCGCGTCGCATAATGGTATTGCACCAGGCTTGAGAACAGAAGGACGTTGGCTCTTCTGTGCCACTCCTTTTGATATAAAAACAAGCAACCTGGGCCCTTTTGGGCATCCCGGTTCGATTCCGGGCGCGGGCGTTTCTCTTTTATAATAAGAGCTCTGAAGAAACCATGCTAAAGATATGTTTTTAGTTAATCAAAATGCTAACCAAATAAACTAATTAAGAACTTCAAAGTATGGATAGTTTAATTGATTTATGAAAAAATTTAGATTTTAAAAAAGCAGTTTAAGAATAAAAAGGGCTTAAAAAAAGTTTAGCTTTTAATAAATTCTTTCATTGTCCTAAAAAATCCTTTTACTTTTTCTTTAAAAGAAGGTTTCTCTGGAAAAACCTCATCAAGAATTGGCTCTCTTTCTACTTTAATTACCGGCTTTTCTTTAAGTATTGGGGCTTTTTTTGCAAGTTCTTCGTTAGCTATTTTTACTGCACGATTGATAGCAGAACGAGAATATCCCTGCATTTCTAGAGCCCATTTTAAACTTTCAAGAGTGTATCCTTTAGAAAGATTTTTCTTTATGTAATTCACAAGTTTTCTTATATATGACTCTTCTATCATTATTTTAATAAGATAAATAACTTTAAAATCTTTTTTATTTCAATATTTTTGTGTCTTCAAATTAAAGATGATATTAATATTGCTTTTCTTTCAAAAACTTCAAACCTTGCTTTCGTCAGTTAATTATGATGAAAATCCTAAAATTTCTTTAAAAATTATTTAGATTCTTTATCTTCTTTTTCTTTTGAAAAGAATTTGAGATAAATAATGAAAAAAATAACTAATAGGATAATAACAATACAGATTATTAATGCCAAGATTTTCAAAATCTTTCCAATAAGTTCTTTTTTATTTTCTATTGTCTCTTCTCCTGCCTTCTCAGTTCCTCTACTTATAGTTTCATTAGAGGTTTCATTTCCCTCTCCAATAGGTGTTGTTTCTGGAACAACTTCTGCTACCTTTTTGACAGTTATGTTTGCATAACTTTCTTCTATAGAATTTAATTTAACGAGGACGTCATAAATATTATCTCCTGTAACTTCAAATAATTCCTGCTCTCCTGGAGCAAAACTTCTTTGTTGGGGTGTTGAAGAAACATTTATAATAACGTTTGAAGAGCTAATATTAATTATTCCAACACTGTGCTGTTCGTTATTAATTTCAAATCTTATCCTTTCTTTTACTTTTAACTTCTTTGTATATCCTGAAGAAAATTGATTTTCATTAATTATATATGTATGTTTCCAGTAGGTAGTTGTAGTTGTTTCTTCACCCCCGCCAC
>CAYZDX010000012.1:0-12044 GCA_964477565.1 Candidatus Woesearchaeota archaeon
AGCGTGTTCTGGCTTGTTTTTTTTGCAGGCATCTTCACCTCCTTTTAATTTTATTTAAAATACTAAGAAAATTTCTTTTTATAAAGTTTTTTATTTTTAAAGTATTTAAGATAGAAACATTTATAAACCGTTGTAACCCTAAAATAATTACAATAAAATGAAAACTAAATATTTTTTACCAATTTTAGCAATTTTAACAATTATCGCCTTGAATTTAGTAGGTGCTATAGAATTTACAGTATCTCAACCAGCAAAAATTACTGAAACATCAACAACTTCAAGATTTACAGTAAGAAATCTTAACGACACAGAACTTTTGAACATAACAGTGCCAAATTATATAGAGATAAGCGGCGAAGATGGATATAATATAACCTTCCAAATTATAGGAGACAGAAACAACATTAATGGAAGTGCAACATTTGAAATCAAAAATATCTCAGTAATAGATTTCTCAAAATTTAAATTAGAGAAAGTTTATTCAACTAAATTTAATGTAAGTGAACAGGGAAATAACACAAATTTTGAAGAATTGACATTAGAGTTAGAAAATCTTTTTTGTGATGGCATTGAAAATCAGGGGAACTTAGATGTCAAAATTGATGACTTTTCAATTGATGGATTTGGAGACGAAGCTGATTATTGGTATCCTCTTGATGATGTTGAGATAGAAGTGAAAGTAAAAAATGAGGGAGATTATGACATAGATAACATAGAAATAGAATTTTGTTTACTTGATAAAAAAACAGGAGATTGTGTTTTAGATGAAGATGATATTGATATAAGTGATGATGATTTTAAGTTAAAAGATGGCAAAGACAACACAGTAGTCTTAAGTTTTGAAGTTGATCCAGATGCTTTGGAAGCTGGAGACAATGATTATGAAGTTTTGGTTAAAGCAACAGGAGAAATTGACGATTCTGATAGCCCTTATGACGGAAACTTAACTTGCTCTTCTGATTCAGAAGATGTAGAAATAAGGACTGATGAAAAATTTGTAGTAATTAAAGATATTGATATACCAGAAACTTTAGAATGTGGAGAAGAATTTGAAGTTAGAGCAGAGGTTTGGAATGTTGGAGATGAAGACTTAGACGACGACGAAATTTATGTTAGAGTTTATAATAAGGAATTAGGAATTGAAGAAGTTGTAGACATGCCAGAAATAGATTCGCTTGAAAAAGAAGATTTAACATTAAAATTAAGAGTACCTGAAGAAGTGAAAGAAAAAACCTACGCATTAGGTTTTGAAGTTTATGACGATGAAGACCTTTCTGACAATGATATTTATGAAAACGAAGAAGATGATGAAGCAAGATTTTTCCAGACATTTGAAGTAAAAGGCAATTGTGAAAAGATAATTAAAGATGTTGCATTAATCCCAAGCCTTGAAACTGCAGAAGAAGAAGTTGTTGAAGGTAATGAAGTGGTTATAAAAGTTTCTGTTAGAAATACAGGAAACCAGCCAACCACCTACATCTTGATGGTAGAAGGAAACGAGGGATTTAGCAGTGTTAGCAGTATAGTTCCACCAACCTTGCAACTTCAAGCAGGAGAAGAGAGAGATGTATTGATAACATTAAAATTAAAAGATGATTCAGAAGGGGAACACACATTTAACATTAAGGCATTATTTGACTCACAAGAAAAAAGCCAGACAGTATCTTTAACAGTTGCTCCTAAAAAAGTTGCTTTTGATTTCAGTAGATTGAAAGAAAGTTTAGGAAAAAATTGGTTTATCTGGGTTGTAGTAGGAATCAACATAATTTTAATAGTGGCGATAATCATTGTTGCAATGAGAATATCAAAAAAATCCTGATTTTATTTTTAATAATTTTTTAATTTTTTCTTTTTTTAATTTTTATAATTATTTTACCTTTTAACAATAACTTAATAATCTATTTAAACACCATTTTCTCTAATTTTTAATGGAAAAAGTAAAGGATTTAATTATTCGCTATATTATTTTGCTATTAATCTCAATCCCAAATGTCAAACTTTTTTATTTTTTGTTCTCTTTCCTCACTACTTATTCTGTTTTTTTTATTTTAAGTTTCTTTTCTAACCCCATATTAGAAGGAACAACAATAATAATAAATTCTTTTAAAATTGAGTTGATTGATGCGTGTATAGCAGGTTCTGCATATTTTCTTTTGTTTGCTTTGAATATCTTGACTCCTATAAAACTAAAAAAAAGAATTTTTTCTTTATTGTTTTTATTTTCAAGTTTCTTTGTTATTAATGTTGTAAGAATTATTTTATTTTCTTTTTTCTTGCTCAAAGTTTTTTCTCTTTACAAAACCCTCCACCTAATATTTTGGTATCTTCTTTCTAGTTTTATTGTTGCTTGTTTGTGGTTTTTGAACATTAAAATTTTTGGCATAAAAGAAATTCCTTTTTATTCTGATGCTAAATTTCTAATAAGAGTTATAAAATCAAGAAAAAAGATTAAAAAAACCGAGGGTGGCTAATAAAACAAAGATTCCTGCAATTAACACACCTAAACTTATAGCGAGAATGCTTTTTTTTCTTTCCAAACCGAGAAGCCAGGCAATAAAGGTTCCTGTCCAAGCTCCTGTTACTGGCAAAGGAATAGCCACAAATAAAGTTAAAGCAAGATAACCAGATTCTGGAATTTTTTTCTCTATTTTTTCTGCTTTTTTTCTTATTCTTTTAATATAAAAATTAAAAATTTTATTGTAAAATTTGAATTTTATGAGGTGGGCGTGCAAATAGTCCAGGAAAAGAAAAATGAGGAATATCACTAAGATATTTAAAAAAATGATAAGAGAAAAAACCAGGAAAATTGGAACATTGTTTTTCAGCGAATAGTTTATTGCAAGAGGCAAACCTCCCCTCAATTCAAAGACAGGCAAAACAGAGAGTATTAAAGCAATTAAAAGTTGGTTCATTTTAATTTGCTCACATTTTGCAATTCTCTTTTTTTATTTTCTAATTCAATTCCCATTGCATCTGCATAAATTCCCAACATGAATCTTTCTGTAACTTTCATCACTTCTTGACAATTTTCCATATTCAAAATATAACAATTTCCTTGTTTTGTTATCTCGCTTTTATTTCCTTTTTTTGAAAGAATAATAGAGTAGAGGGTTGTATTGGTACAATTTGCATAGATTATTTTTAGATTTTCTGCTTCTGTTTTGTTTGTAGAGCCAGGTATAGGATTTAAACCAATTCTTCTCATATATAAGGCAAGAGTTCCTCCTGATAATGTGCTGTCTTCACATTTCAAAATTTCTGGAGTGGCTGCTAAAACAACATTGTTTCTTAGACGGATATTATCATTAATTTTTATATATTCAAGTTCTTTTGGATTATTCCTAAAATTAAAAAGAAAATAACTTACTTTATTTCCATTCCTATCAAATAAAGGAAATTTTGCTTGATAAAATAAAATCTGTCCTACCCTAATTTTTTTGAATTCAAGGTCAAGATATTTGAATTTATTTGCTTGTTTAATCAGTAAATTAATTAAAAATACAAGAAGAAAAAGAGAAAGCATCAAAATAAGAATTATTTTTAACTGCCTCTCGTATTTGTCTTTTTTCTTTTTCCTTAACCTTCTGGTTTTTTCAGTTTTTTTATTTGCCATTTTTATTTAGCTTTTTCATGCTTATAAATATTTTTACCATAAGGGAGAGTAATTAAAATTATTATTTAATGCCCAAGATTTTGAAAATAAACGCATCGCTTGTCAATATTGGATTTTCTTTGTAAATTATGTAAACACAATTATCTTCTTCTCTCACAACATTTTCCTCCCCTTCTCTTATTATGATTATATTATCACTACAATTTTTTATTGGAATATCCTCTTCACAATTCTCATTGTCTAAACACGCTTCTTGAATTCTTAAAACAAATCTTCCGATGTTTCTCGCTATTTCTTGAATTGAATCATAATCACTATCATAAGAGAAATACAGGGGCTTTCCATTATAATCATTCAGAGTTTTTGTTACCTCTATGCTTATATTTTCTGTTTCTTTTGGATTATAACTTATTGAAAATTCTATCTCGTTTATCTTGAAATTCCAAAAGCCTTCTTGATAATAAAACTTTATTCCATTATATTTTATTTTTTCAGTGGATGAATTGTAAAAAGCATAACCTAATGTACTCAAAACCATTATCACGACAAGTATAGAACTAATTAAAATCTGGTTTCTTCTTGCTTCTCTTTCTCTTTCCTCCCTTGTCATAATTTTTCTCATGATAATTTTTATTTAGATTTATTTAAAAATTCTTCTATAGCCAGAAAGTTTAGTTAAAGTATAGAAAAGAATAAGCAATAGATAAGTCAGGATATGAGACCAATTTATGGGGGGAGATTTATTGGGGGGTTGGGGAAATAAAGAATTTTAATAGCAAATTAAATAGCAAGTAAGAACACAAAAATCCAAGAATTAAAATTAAAAAAAAGAAAAAAACAAATAAGAGGAAATTAACAATTTATTCTTAATCTACTTGTGGGTAGATTGCTTCAGTTCCTACATCAGTGACATGGCCTTCTTTCAACCTGTTAACTGCATTAACTGTATCAGCAGATTCATAACCAGCTACCAAAACAGCTACTTTGTCTTCGGAGCCACCTTCAACTGCTTCAGATGTTTTTACAGCTTTTATTATGTGCTGGCCTGCACCAACACCAGTTGCAGCTGTAAAGTCTGAACCGCAAGTTGGATAGCTTACTCCCAAGATTTGTGCAGCAACAGAATTGATACAGCTACCACCTATTACAATTAAGTTCTTGTCTTTTACACTGTCAACTTCTGTGTCTTTTACCAAGGCGATTGTGCCTCCTTCTCCTCCAACACCTGCAACACTAGCACTGACATCTGTTAAATAAACGTTACCATAGGACTCATCTCCATGATAGATTAGCTTTACAGGAGAGTCCTGGTCTCCGCCCTTGTCCCATAAGATTTCAGTAGCAAGAGCAGAATACATAAAGCTTCTCCATTCGTCAGTGTCTCCAATTTCTGTTAGTGTTGCATCTTCTCCAACAACATCACTTATAGCTACCTCTGGTGTGGAAGCTGAGTTAAAGCCAAATCTTACTGTTATGTTGTCTCCAGCACCCTTGTTTTCATTCTTATCTTCTTCTGAGAGGATAAGGTCATAAGTAGAGTTGAAGTAGGCACAAGTTCCGCTAGTTTCTCCAGTACTAGTTTTATTATAGTAAATTGTAAAGTTGTATCCTAGTTGCCCTGTTAAAGGATCTATTGGTACTACACTTGTTGCTGTACAAGCTGCTGCATCATTTGCATATTCAGTAGTACTCGTTATGTTAATAGCTGTTGTATGAATCCAAGGTAAATAAACTTTCATACCCTCTTTTGAATAAAGGGTGTGGAAATCTACACCACTTTCAGGAGCCACTACTACTGTCTTAGCATCCTTATCAATAGCACCAACTGTCAACTCAACATTTCCAATTGTGAAAGTGTCTCCTTCTTGGGCATCTGTTTTTGCATCAACCCAAGAGCCATCTTTCCTGTACTGGAATGTTGTCTTATTAATGCTGTTTTCTGTCTTGAAGTTTGTTGCCCTCATTAAATAAGATTCTGCATCATCTCCATCACTCCATGAGGCAACAAAATAGTCATGAATGTCACCATTAAAAGTGATGTTTCCAGATGGGGCAGTTAGTAATCTGCTATCAGAATCTTTTCCTGCGTAGATGTAATTTGTAGAATTTCCGTAAAGAATGCTTATATCTTCTGTGCTGTCTTTTAATGGGAAATCATCCAACTTAATAGAATCGTCCCCATCAACAGCAACAGTGATTGTCTCTTCAGCTGGATAGTACATGCCACCGAAGCTTAATTTGACAGCACCAAATCCAGGCATTGTAACTTCTGAATCCTCTGTTACAAACAAATCATCTTCAGCTTTCCATTCAATAGTAATGGAATCTAATTCTGTTGTCCCTGAAACTCCTAAATAAGCTTTAAGGTCAGTTATGGAATCATCGTTCATTTCTATGTCATCTCCATTTGTAAGCTCAAGTTTTCCAGAACCAATTGAAAACTCAACCTTGCTAACTCCTGTATCTTTGGATGTATATAAAATATCCTTGATTCCTAAGTAAGAGCCATCACTTAGCTTGTAGGTTTCGCCTTCTTCTAGTGCATTTGTCAACTCTCCATTAACTTCTAACTTGACTTCATCTGAACCCACAAAGCTAATGGAAACTTCATAGGACTTTCCATCTACATCCAAAGTTGTTGTTTCTCCTTCTGCTAATAATGCAGAAGCTGCAGAATCAAGTAAGGTTAAACTACTATTTCCATCAACATCCAAAACATAGTAGTTTTTGCCCATTATTGTCAAGTCTGTTGTTTCTAAATTAGTGAAGTTAGGGGTTTCTGTAAAGTCAAGAGTGTAGTTAAGTACAGGAGCTCCGTTTGGTATTTTTATACCAACTGTTGGTTGGTCTTCTTTGTAGTCAGAGTCCTCCCACATAGTTAGTGAGAGATTTGCCATTGTTATCTTCTGTGAATAGTCAAACTCATCATTGTTTGAATCCACATAAGTTCCATCTGCAAGCAAGTTAGGCATCTTATCATCTGTTATATCAACAGATAACACATCCCTAAGACTTCTTCCTAACCAGAGCTTTGTTGAGGATTTCTCAAATTTTACATAGTCTCCACCCTCAACTGAAGGGGTTCCGGTTCCGCTGCTTACCTTACTGTTTAAATCAGTTTGCAAGGAAACAGCAGCAGCATAGTCGCTTGCAGATCCTGAGTGACTACCAGAAGTATATACAATGGCTCCGTCAGCTGTTCCTCCAACTACAAATGGTGCTGGATAGCTTGCAGCTAAAGCCATTGCAGCCGTGCTTGTTGCCATTACTGCGCTTGCAATCACTGATGTAATCTTTCTAAAATTGAATTTCATTTTTAACCTCCTTTCAACTTTTTAACATTTATATCCAAACAGACAGTATAAATAGGGAAACTCCTGCCTGTTTTGGATGAGCATGAACCCCTATTTTAGATCCCTTCTATGAGTATAAAAGTAATCATCTGTTCCTTTAAAAACTTTTCTATATAAAAATTGAAAAATCCTCGTAATTTTCTTGAAAAATGTTTTTAATTTATAAATCTTTTGTTACTATTTTTTCTTATAACAAAATCTTAAGAAAAGAAATAAAAAGATTTATAAACTTATATGTTTTAATTATACATATATAATATATTAAAACATATAATTAAAAAGGATGTATTAAAAATATATGTATTAATAGTTAGAGTATATTAAAATGGCTGAACAAAAAAGGACAAGAATAGTAAATCTTTTCATAACTCCTACAGCTTTCTCGTCGATATTTAAAAGACTCAAAGGGGAAAGGTCAGATTATGATTTTTCTGGACTTGCTGATTTGAGAAAATTATTAAGTAATGAAAAAGCGAGGATATTAAATATTATAAAAACAAGAAATCCCGGCTCAATATATGAATTAGCTAAGATATTAAAGAGGGATTTTAAAGCAGTAGATAGCGATGTAAAGCTATTAGCTAAATTAGGTTTCATAGAATTAAAGCAGGAGATAGAAGGAAAAAGAAAAAAATTAAAGCCAGTTCTTGTAGTGGATAACTTGCAAATTAATATAAATTTCCAATAAAATCTCTATAGTTTAGCCCAAAATTATTGCTTTACATATCCTAAAAAATCTGTTTTAATAATACAACTCTAAAACAAGTTTAATATTTCCTGCTTCTGTATATATTGAAATTTCTCCACCAACTTTTGAATTTGTTTCATTACCTTTTTTAATTGAAAATAAAGTTTCATTTCTTTGATAAGCTTTAAAATAATATCCTTTATATTTCTCTCCAACTTTAAAACTTGAGTTAATTAAGGTGTTTATTGTTTCATTTAAGATTGTGCAAGAAAAAGTACCATTAAAGCAATCTTCTCCTTTAGAGCATGCAGAGATTAGCCCTGATAAATCATAAAAATCCCCTTTATATTTTTGGCAGGAAGTTGTAAATTTTGATGATGCATGTAGGAAACTATTAACTTCTTCACTTGTATTTAATGAAGATGGTTTTCTTAAACTTAGGACTAAAAAAATTAAACCAATCACAACAACAAGAACTATAATTAAAACAAAACCAACCATTTCTTCCTGGCTTTTTTTCTTTATTTTCATTTTATACCTCATAACCTATAATAACTTTTCCTAATTCGCATATCCTTGTTGGATATCCTTCTACTAAATCATATCTACATAAAGCAACAAAACTTCCTACCCCACTCCCCTCCGCCGAATGATTAAATAATTCAAAGATATTACAATCAGGATAATTTGCTTTATTACAGACCACTTCCTTTTCTAAAGGAGGATAAATTTTCCTTATTTTTATAAATGAAACTGGCCAAAATTCTTTATACGCCTGCTTGTCTTTCAAAACCATAATTTTATCTGTATCTATACAATAACTTCCCAATTCTCTTTCGCAATTAAATTCTGAATTTCCGATTATAGCTTTTGATAACAAAACTGCCTGATTTTCCCTCATTTCTTTAGCTACATTTATGATATTTCTTTGCTGTATTGCAAGCCAAAATAAAGCTACAAGGATAAAGAAAAGAGTAATTGCAAATAACATAAATGCCATTTGTTGTATTTTGAACTGAGTTTTTTGAGATTTTATTTTTAACATTTTACCATAAATTGCATTCAACTGCCTGATTTTTTTCTTCTAGTTCTCTTGCAATATCATATACTAAAAATAAATTTTCTTCTTCGCTATTTCTTGCTGCTTGTATTAATTGTAAAAAACCTGTTTCTGGAAGAGTTCCGCATTTATAACTAAGAGAAGATGCTTCTTCACTATAAATTCCTGCTTGTTTCACTAATCTTGCCATTAATCTCTTAACATTGCAATCATAAATATCTTTGGAAGAGAAAATTGCAGCATATAAAAGATTTCCAACATAGTACATTTTTTTATTTCCTTTTCTCACAACACCCTTTTCATACTTATTTTCGCAATTAATGCACATTCCTTCTACAATTATATCACAATTATCCCCATAATCAAAACATACTCGTAAGCCAGTGCAATTCTCAAATTCAATCGGGCTATTCAAAATTTCAACTTCGTCACGAATTTCCTCTGGAGCATTAATAAAACAATATTTTTTAGAAGAAAAAATTGTTATATCTGAAATTTTCCATGGAAGAGTAAAAGGTAAAGAAATAAGATAAAGCTGTTTTCCTTCTTCTGTTGAGGAAGAAAACAAGTACTTGTTTTTAATTGGGATATCTCCCCCGGGTTTATTCCACGCTCCTTTAAAATTTTTTGTTGAAACAGAAAGCCTTTGCATTCCAAAACTTCCAGAATCATAACAATTATTATATATTTTTGCATCTTCATCTAAATTGATTGTTACAAATTTTCCGCTTTCTAAATTAGTTTCAAGGGGCTCAAAATATAAACTGAGTTGTTTTGCTGTCACTGTATTTGTTTGGTGTTCTCCTGTCTCAATAAAATTTATTGCAGCATAAATAGCAAGAAACAAAATAATTGCTCCGACTAAAACAGAAAATAACCAAGAAAAACTAAATTCAAACGAGCGCTTTGAGTTTAGTATCTGCTGATTTATAAATTTGGAACTCGGAGCGCGAGTTGAGCGCTTTGATTTCAGGATTTGATTTGTAAAATTAAAACTCAAAATGATAGTTCCTCTTTTATTTTTCATTTTTATATTGAATTTAAGAAATGATAATATAAAAATTTAATTAATAACAGATTTTTCACTTAAAGAATGGGTTTATTCAGGAAAATTAAGAGGTGTAAATTAAATTTTAATTATTTAAATTGTGCTTTAATAAAATTATAAAAATTATGTTTATAAGAAAACCAGAAATGCGACATTCCTTCCAAATAAACAACAATTTATTTGAATTTAAGATATTTTAAAGATTTTTTCCAATAACACTTTATCTTCGGAAAATCCTTTTTCTATTTTTATTTTGACTTTTCCTTCCACAACTTCAATACAATAAGGGTTTTCTTTTTCTGTTATTTTCTCTATGTCAATATGTTCTAAAGAAAAAACTCTAGCGTCTTTACAAGCCTTTCTTAAAGGCCAGTAAAACATGTTTGTTTCAGGAGTTAAACCATATTTAAGGACATCGTTATAAAGCTCTGTGTTTCCTCTTGCACCTTCTTTTGAATTTATAAAACAAACATAATCTAAGGATTTGGAAAGAGTATGGGAAAAAACAAAGGAACTTTCATCACTTGACCATGCTCTATTTATTTCTTCTTGTAAATCTTGCTTAAAAATTCCCTGCTCTGCACATTTTTTTTGGTCAAGGAAAAATTTGATAGCATAAATAGCAACAGCAAGGAAAGCTATAATCAAGATTATAGAAAAAAGCATGCTAAAAGAAATTTTAAGTTGTCCTAATTTTCTTTTTGAACCTCTTTTCATAAATAAGAGAATAAAAAAGGATTTATAAATTTAATCGAAATATGCGATTGGAATTTTTATAAAAAATTTTATCTTTTATTTCGTCGGAGATATTTAAAGAATTTATTAATTCAATATGCTTCTTAATTGAACAACAAGCATAATCTGTTCCAAATAAAACATTATTTGGTTTTTCTTTAAGTGTTCTTGTTAAAATATCTTTTATGGTTTTTAACCCTCTTTCTTTTACAACATCTTTATCAGCTAAACCTGAGGTGTCATAATAAATACTTATAAAATTTTTAGTTAGATTGTAACAATATTCTAAATTTGGTTCAAAATAATGGCTTATCACAATCTTAAGTTTAGGAAACTTCTTAGCTATTTTAACTATATATTTTGGATCATTGTATTCCCTCGCTTTTTTCATTTCCCCCCTGCCAGTATGAATCATTATAGGCAGATTATATTTTATGCATAATTTATAAAGAGGAATAAGCCTCTTATCAGTAGGATATATTGGGTCATGTCCAGGATAAATTTTAATTCCTTTAATTTTTCCTTTTTTGAACAAAAAATCAATCTTACTTATACTTCTCATTCCTTCTTTTCTTACATCTATTGTTCCTAACAAAAATAATTTTTTCTCATTTTCAACTAATTTCAAACAAGTATCTAAATCTCCAATATTGGAACCAGCGAGATTATCTGGAATTAATATAGCACAATCAACCCCATTCCTCTCCATATCTCTCAAAAGTTTTGCCTTCTTATCTTTAAATTTCCCTTTTGTCTTAGATAAAGGTAGATGAACATGGCAATCTATTATCATTTTCCTTCCAAACTTTTCAGATACTTTTTCAATTTAACTATAAACCTCTTTCTTTTCCCTTCGTCTTTTATTCTCTTCACCCTAAATTTCAAAGCTTCATGAATAATATGATTTTTGTTTTCTATTGATCTTACCAATTTTTTCCAAGAATAAGGAACTTCTTTACCTTTAATTTTTTGTTCTAATTCAACTAACCAAAATACCTGTTTAAGGATATCAGAAAATCTTAGCTTGCCTTTTTCATACAAAGGCAAGAAAGTTTTATTAAAAGCTTTAATTAATTTCTTTAAATCTTCTTCGTCACTCCTCACTATAAAATCTTTAGTGTTTAAAGGTTTGCCATAAATTAAAAAATAATTTTTAATTTTCTTTACAAATCTTCCCGGATTTGCTCTTGGTTTCTTTCTTTTCAAATATCTCTCGTTATTTTTTAATTCCCACAGAGAAAAAGCTCTTAGACTTAAGTTTGGTTTATATTTTTCCTTATACTCCTTTTCTAATTTTTCAAACTTGCTAAGAAGTTTATTATCCTTAACTATTGTCCAAGTATCTACATCACTCTTCTGGGTCATTTCTCTTCTGATAAAACTACCTCCCACATATATTGCCAAAATCTTATTTTTCGGTATATTATTTAGAATAATTTTTTTAGCTGCTCTCAAACTTTTTATCGCCTCTTCTTCCTGCTCTGTTTTGTTTTCCCAACTTGTCCAGGGTTTTTGTTTCATTTTAAATCATAAGAATACCATAAAGC
>CAYZDX010000013.1:0-11551 GCA_964477565.1 Candidatus Woesearchaeota archaeon
CATCTTTTTTCAGTTACAAATTGTGTTTCCCCTCCCAACACACAACATCCTAATCTGCATTCTAAGATATTACAAGCTTTGTCATCTTTCCAGATTCCTCCTTCTTGCTCACATTTTTGTTTTGGAGAATTTGGAGTGCATAATCCCTCGCTTGAATCATAACAGCATCCTAACTTACAACTACTTACTTCCCCACATGTTGTTGGGATTAAACTTGTTTTACAATCTTCATAATTTGAAGGAACATCCTGACATATTGCTCCAGAATTAGTTTCAGGACAGCAGTTCCAGTTTCCTGTTTCTTCATGAACTACTTTTTCAGTTAAAGTTTCCTCAAACTGTTCTCCATTTTCTTGTTCTTGCCCTTCTTGCTCTTGGGCGTTTACAATCTCTAACTCTTTACTTGTTTCATAAATAATATAAGAGAAAGCAAAAATACTTAAAACTAAAATTAGCATTTCGAAAAAACCAATCCCTGCTTTTTTATTAATAAATCTATTTTTTCCTTTTACCTTCATTTTAAGTTTAGAGATAATAAATCATAAACCTCCTGGCATTGCACAACTTCTTATTGCAATTAATAATTCTTTACCTGTAATCTTATCTCTAATTGAATAAATGTCAGTTGCAGTTTCTTCACTGCCTACCTGGTTTTTTTCTATACTAACTTGAGGATATAACAAAGAGTAACCTAGATATTCAAAATAACAATATTTAGCTTCCTGACTTGCAATTTCCTGAGCTACAACAGCTAAATCATATAAAGGACTATTAATCTTAACATTGAATTTATTAAATTTTCTTGTTTCTTCATTTTTTGTTATTTCAAATTTTTTTTCTACATTAACATTAATTTGTTTAGGAGCAAGATTAATCTGAAGGGAAAGTGGACCTTCCACTACATCATATTTATTTTTTTCATATTCTTCTCTTAAAGAATAAAAACAATCTTCAATTTTCGGTTTAACATAGTCATGGATTTACTGCTCTAAAAATTCTATATAAAGGGGTTGTTGATTTATACAAGGAGAGTAATATTTGTTAGTATAACATAGATAACCTACTTTATTATTCTCATATAATTTATAATTAGTTGGAGAGATATAACCTCCTTGAGGCAGCATTATATCCGCAGCATTTAAAACATTCTCTTTAATACAATTTTTAATATATTGTTCTGGCTGCTTAATTGTTGGTTCGCTTATCTTTATTTCTGTTTTTTTTGATTTCAACATAAAAAATAAAAGGATTATCGAAACTAAAAGAAGCGCTATAACAACCCAAATTGTAATCTGCGATTTTTTGGAAAAATTCTTTTTCCCTCTTTTTTTCATATATAAATTAAAAAAGTATTATTTATAAAATTATTTATGAAAAGGAAAGGTGTAAGAAAATAATTTTAAGGGCTTAATCTTCAGTTTCAACTCTCGGAGCAAGAACAAAGGCCAAGCCAAAATCAGATTCAAGAAATTCTAATTTTAATGGATAATCTGTTGAAAAATTTATAATTGCTTTTTCTGTTAATTTGCAGGCTTTTGTGAATTTTCTTAAATATTCTAGAGAGTATTTTGCTTTTCCTTCTTTTCCTTCAATCTTTGCCTCATCTCCTGAAAATTCTGATTTTGTTGAATGTAAACCTTTTGCCTCAATTACAAACTTTCCTTCTTGCAAAGAGAATGTGCAAGAATCAGCCACAATACTACAATCTTCTATTGCTTCATAAAAATCCAAACTGTTCATTTCAACCCTGCATTCAAATTCAAGAGAAGGCATTTCTTTTTCTTCTTGTTCGATATTAATTAAAGAGAGTTTAAATTCTCTTTTAATTTTGTCGTGAATTTCTACTTTTAGAGTATTATCTTCAGATTGTAAAATTAAAGAGCTTCCGCTTCCACACCTCTTTAAAACATTTTTTAAACTATCAAGATTTACTCCTAAAACTTCTTCTTTAGCTTCAAATTGAGAAAAAGATTTTGCAGGAAGCAAAAAAGAAGTTAAGGCAACATTAGCAGGATCAACAGCTAAAATACTTAAGCCATCTTCATTTACTTTAATTTTCACTTCTGTAACTAGTTCAGAGATTATTGAAACCACCTCTGATAATATTTTTGGCTTATCTAGTTTGATTAACATAATAAATTCATAACAAGAGAATTTAAAAGCTTTATTATACTCAAGTAGAGGTAATTATTTAAAATATCCTATTTATTCATAAAAGTCTAAAAAGGAAATTTGAACTTTTATAGAATGAAAGACAAAATTAAATCTTTATCAAGAACCTATTATTCCAGGCCAGATGTTCAGGAAGCAATTTTTCAATTTTGTAAGAATAGGGAAGTTATCCCAAGACATCTTGACAGGTTTGGAAAAAGACCTGACAAACTTGAATATCCCTCTGATATCCTTCAGCTTGCTAAAAGAGGGTGGACATCTTTTCATTGTTCTGAAGAATTATGGAAAGATCCTCTTAAAATTTCAACAGATATGGATAAGGAGCAACTAGACAGTTTAAGAGAAGGGTGGGATTTATTAATAGATATTGATTGCAAGTGGTTTGATTATAGTAAAAAGGCTGCTTTGGCAATAATGAATGTTTTGGAAAATCATTCAATCAAAAACTTTTCGATAAAATTTTCTGGAAGTAAGGGCTTTCATATCCTTGTTCCATGGAAAGCATTTCCCAAAGAGATTGGTGGAGAGAAAACAAAAAATATGTTTCCAGAATTGCCGAGAAAAATTGTTTCTTATATAAAATATGAAGCTGTTAAAATCCTTCCTTCTCTCCTGCCAGATGATTTTTATTCCCAATTTAAAAAAGTAGAAATAAAGCAAGGAATAAAATGTGAAAATTGTAAAGAAATAGCCACAGTTTATAGAAAAATAAAGTTTTATTGTCCAAATTGCAAGAGAGAAGAGATAAAAAAAGTTGCAGAAGAAAAGAAACTTAAAAAAAATATAAAATGTCCTGATTGTTTTAGTAGATATGAAGTAGAAGATATAGGAGAATTTTATGAATGTAAAAAATGTGGAATTAATTCAGAAGAAAATCCAGAAAAATTTTCAAAGCGAGAAGAAATAGATTTATTTGAATTAATGGGTTTGGATTTGGTTTTGGTTTCTTCAAGGCATTTATTTAGGTGCCCTTATTCTTTACATGAAAAAGGTTTAGTTTCTGTTGTTTTAGATAAAGATGAAATAGAAAATTTTGAGCCAAGGATGGCTGATCCATTCAGAGTCAAAATTAAAAATTTTTATCCAGAAGCAGAAGAAGGAGAAGCTAAAAAATTAGTTCAGGCAGCTTTAGAGTGGTCAAAAGAAGAGAAAAAAGAAAAGAAAATAGAGAAATTTAAAGAAATAAAAATTGACAGAAGAAAAATTATACTGCCTCCATCTATCAAGAAGATTCTTGAAGGGCTAACAGATGGTAAAAAAAGAGCATTATTCATACTTATAAATTATTTTAAATGTTTAGGATTTGATTTTGACGAAATTGAAAAAAAGATAAGTGAATGGAATGAAAAAAATAATCCTAAATTAAAAGAGGGTTATATTAAAGCACAATTATTCTGGCACCAAAGACAAGAAAAAATTTTGCCTCCAAATTATGATAAAGATTATTACAGAGGGATTGGGATTATTCCAACAGATGAAGAATTAAGATACAAAAATCCAGTAAATTATACAATAAAAATGACGAGAAAAAGAAAAAAATGGAAGGAATAATAGTTGATTTAGATGATGTTATTGCAAGTTTTTGTCCTTCTCTAATTAATTTTCTAAACCAACTTTATGATGCAAATTTGACTATGGAAAAAATAAGAGGTTGGAATATATGGGAATATGGAAACTTAACAAGAGAACAATATGTAGAAGGCGTAAGGAGTTTTAAAGAGGCTGGACTTTTTAGAAAACTGCCTTTAGTCAGAGGAGCAAAAGAGGCTTTAGTTAGTCTAAAAAGAAAAAATTTGCTGTGGATAGTTACCTATAGGTCAGAGGAAATTAAGGAGGACACACTTGAATGGCTTTCTGAAAATTCTATTCCTTATGATGGAATTTTTTTTACAGAATCCAAACCAAAATTTGAAATTTGTAAAATTCTAAATCCTGACTTTGCTATAGACGATAGTCCTAACTCTCTTGACCTTTCTGAAATCTGTAGACTTCTTCTTTTTGATAGGCCGTGGAATCAAGATTTAACAACCTGTCCAAATATAGAAAGAGTTTATAATTGGCAAGAAATTTTAGAAAAAATAAATCAACAAACCTAAAATGAAAGGAATAATTAATGTAACGGAGATAACAGATTATCTTTATTGTCCTAGGAAAGTTTTTTTAAAAAGGATAAAAGGATTAAAAGAAAAACCAAACAGGGTTATGATCCTTGGTTTTTTGAAGCATAAAATTTTTGATTTTTTAAATAAAAGAGAGCCTTCTACTATTTCAGGCATAAAGACGAACCTAAAAAAAGAGGAGATAATAAATCTGTATAATCAAGAGATAAAAAACATAAGTCAGAAGATTTTTTCCAGTAATTTTGAACTTGCTAAGAGTTTTGATATAGGTAGAGAAGAATTAGAAAATCAAGCCAGTGAATTTTTAAAAAAAGATATTTTATTGAGGGCACAAACAATTAAAAAAGGGTTAGAAAAAGGCTATATTGGGAAAGAATTGTGGGAAAATTTAAATCCAAAATATTTTACTGAATTTAAGATAACATCTGAGAAGCTTAAGTTAAGAGGCAGGATTGATAGGGTCCTGATTTCTGAGAAAATTATTCCTTATGAAATAAAAACAAGAGAAGGAGTTTATGATTCAGACAAAATTCAGCTTGCAGCTTATTCCTTACTTCTCGAAGACAAATTCAAGAGAGAGGTTAAAATTGGATTTGTAGAAACAAATAAAAAAAATCATGAGATTTTAATCACAAAAGAAATGAAAGCTCGAGTTTTAGAAATAGCTGAAAAAATAAGGCAAATGAAAGATGCAAATTTTCAAAATAATTTTAACAAATGTAGATTTTGTAAATTTAAAGAAGAGTGTTTTGATTTATAAGCTCTAAATCCTTTTTAAGAAATATAGAAGATTTTTTAAATCCTATTTTACTTATAAAAATATGAAAAAAGCTGGTGTAATTTTAATAGTTTTGCTGGTTTGTTTAGTAATTGTTTCTGCTCAGTCAAATGAGAGTATGGATGAAAGGGCATATGAATGTTTAAAAAATAAAGTTAAAGATAAATGCTCTTCATTGACATTAGAGGAACAAGTTTTTTCTTTGCTTGCTTTAGCAGATAATTCTGCTATTCAAACAGAATGTAAAAATGAGATTAAAGATAAAGGTGATGAGTGTTTTCCTTCTGGCTCTTGTAATATTAAATCTACTGCTCTCGCTTTACTTGCATTAAATTTTGTTGGAGAAGATACAGAAGATATTGAGGATTGGCTTCTTGAACATAAAAAATTGGCTGACCTTGAGTGGTATCTTGAAATTGATTTAGAAGGGGAAGGACAGTGTGAAATAGAAATTAATGGGAAATCAACAACAGTGAATGTTGGAGAAGACAAAAAGCTTTCTGGAAGATTAGGAAATTGTTTATCTTATGCTTATAGTAATTATTGGTTAAAAATAAATGAAGATTGTTTAAATAAAAATATTTCTGTTTCTTGTGATAAAGATTTTATCTCTACTTTACTCTACAAAAAAGAAGGAAGTAATATTTGGCATGTTTCTTCAGAAATAGAATCTGCTTCTGCAGGAGGAAAAACAGAACATATAGCAAGAGCTTATTGCTTTTCATCTTCACAAAGTTGCGATTATGAAGGAAGTTTGTGGGCAGCCTTAGCTTTAACAAAAGCAGGAAGAGATATTGATAATTTTATTCCCTATTTAATTACTGCTTCAGAAGATAACAAAAAATATTTCCCAGAATCTTTTTTATACTATTTAACTAATTCAGAAGAATATCTTGGAAAAATTTTAACTTTACAAAAACTTGGGGGATATTGGGATTTGGGGGAAAAAGGAAAGTACTATGATACTGCTCTTGCTTTATTCTCATTAGAAGGAGGAGAGGCCCGTTCAAATGCTTTAGGATGGTTAGAAGAAACTCAAGATGCTGAAGGTTGTTGGAATAATGGTAATATTAGAGACACTGCAATTATCCTATGGGCTGTTTGGCCAAAACAACCAATAATCACTACAACTTCAAAACAAGACAATTGCGAAGATTTTAATTATTATTGTACTTCAAGAGGAGAATGTGAGCAAGCAGGAGGAAATATTTTAGATAATTTTTATTGTTCTGGCTTACAGGTTTGTTGTGATACTCAACCAACAACTCCTACTTGTTCTGAAAAAGGAGGAATTATTTGCAGTGAGGATGAAGAATGTGATGAATCGACAGTTTCAGCATTTGATACAGATGAATGTTGTTTAGGAAGCTGTGTTCCTAAATTAAGTGAGTGTGAGCAGGCAGGATATGTTTGCAGAGCAAGTTGTTTAGATAATGAGGAATTAGAAGGGTTATATGAATGCGGGGCAGGATATGTTTGCTGTAAAGAAAAGATAAAAGAGGAAGGGGGTCATGGATGGCTTTATTTTTTAATTATCTTAATTGTTCTTGTTGTTCTTGGGATAATTTTTAGGGACAAATTAAGGTTATGGATATTTAAAATAAGAAATAAATTCAAAAAAGGAAAAGGAGGGCAAGTAACAAAAACTAGGCCATCGCCTCCAGCTCCCCCATCATTACAAAGACCTGCTCCAAGATTAATAAGGCCCCCTGTTTCAAGATTGCCCCCTCCAGCAGTTCCGAAAATTCCTCCAAAAGGAAGAAGTTCTGATAAAGATAAAGAATTAGAAGAAACTTTGAAAAAATTGAAAGAAATGAGTAAGTGAAAAAGAGCTATAAAGATAATAAATTTAGATAATCCAAACAAGTAAAATTTATTAATGCCTCTTCCTTCTTGTTTTTATGAAAAAGAGGATAACTTTTATACTGATAATATTTTTACTCTTGCCCATAACTTTGGCAGTAGAAACAAATCTCAAAAAGGAGTATAGGCCAGGAGAAACATTGATAACTGAGATTTCTGGGAATTTTATAAAACCTATTCAGGAAAAAGACATTATGTTTTATTCAGGCAGGCTCTATGTTCCAATGATTTATGATTTAACAAAAATAAAAGACAAGTACTATTTATATGCTATTTTACCAAACAAAGAAAGAAATTATACTTTAATTATTAAAAATGCAAAATATTTTGAAAAAGGAGAAGAAAAGCAAGAAGACCTAAAATTTAATTTTTCAGTTAAAGGAGAGATAGCAAATTTCAATATAAGGCCGGGCTTTATTATAACTAATGAAGATTTTAGTATAACTCTAACAAATCTTAACAACCTTATTGAAATTCAGGCAGTTTTTTTGAACCAAACAAAGGAAGTTGAACTTTATTCTGGACAAGAGAAAAAAATTTTTTTTAATATTGGAAATAAAACCTCTTTTGAAGAATTAAAAATTTCTTCTGGAAATATGAGTTATATCGTGCCGGTTATGATATTTTCAAATGGAACTAAAATTAAAAAAATCAACACTTTGAAGTTCCTTGTTTCTTCATTAAATTTGACAGTATTAAAAGAAACAAAATTTGAGTATGAAGTTGAGTTAGCTAATCTTGGGCAAGAGAACATAAGCAATGTAAGCTTAATTTCAGAATTAGAAGGCATAAAAATAGAGCCGAGTGAAATTCCCTTAATGTTTGGTGGAGAAGTTAAAAAATTAAACCTAACAATCTTTTTAGAACAAGAAATAAATAAAACAACAATAACTGCTTCTTATGAAAATTTTTCTTCCAACTTAACGATTTATTTTAATTTTTTCGAGAATAAAAGTGAATTTAAGGAGGTAATTTCAAATCAGAGTGTAAATATTTATGAAGAAGGAACTTGCGAAAGTTTGGGAGGGAGAAAGTGTGAGGAGGATTATGAGTGTGAAGGAACGGTTAAAATAACTGAAGAGGGCTTGTGTTGTTTAGGGGAATGCAAAAAAGAGGGTGGTGGGGGTGGAGGTGGAAAATTTTTTCTGGCTTTAATAATTATTATAATAATTGCTTTAATACTCTTCTTTGTTTTTAAAAGATTTAAGAAAGTTAAAAAAAGCCCTAAAGAAGTTTTGAAAAACAGGATGGAGGGATATGAAAGAAAGTTTGTTCCAAAAGAAACTCCGAGAGAAGTGAGGGGTTCTTTAAGCAAATCTTAAGATTATTTTTTCTTACTTTTTGCTTTTTTTCTTTTATTTTTCTTTGATTTTTTCTTTTTAGCGCTTTCCTCTTTTTTCAGTTTTAATTTTCCTTCTTGAATTTGTTTAGCTAAAATTTCTCTTTCAATTAATATCCTTCTTGCAAGTTCATCGTATTGGTGAAGTCTTCTTGCAAGTTCATTTAAAAAGTTATTCATATCAAAATTTTTTATCTCTATATTCTCAGGATAAATAATTTCTATATGTGCTGGCATATAACTATAAATGAGATTTAATAATTTTTGCAATGTTGTTTCTATCTCTACTTCTGCAAATGTTGTAAACCAATTCTCTTCTCCTTCAACTTTTTTTGGTTCTGCTATACTCTTATTTATTAAATTAACATTCTCTTCCTTTCCAATTTTTTCCACTAATTCTGTCAAAGAATTTTTTATGTATTCTTCTGGTTTTCCTAAGATTTCAAGGATTAAGATTACCTGTATTTTTTCAGCCATTTTTTTATTACTATTAATTTATTTATAAAAGTTCGCTTTATAAGTTTAAATTAACATTTTTTAAATTAAAATTTTCAATTTAAATTATTAGAATCTTTTAATTAATAAAACAATGATAACAAAAATGCAGAATAAAGAAAAACCATAAATAGCATATTCTCTAATGAGTTGTGTTTTTGATTTGTAAACATAATTTTGAGTGTTTATATGTTTTGGGTTATTTAGTTTAATTATTTGATTTTTTAATTCTACAATACCTTCTGTTTCCTCCTCAACCATTTTGTTTGTTTTTTCATTTTCTTCAATTTTTTCTTTTTTAATTTCCTCATTTTTTTCTAAAATTTCTATTTCTTCCTCGATTTCAGACACATAATCACTGCCATCTGTTTTTCTTATTCTTGCTTTTATTTTAGCGTTTCCATAAATATCTTCATATTTTTCCTTTATTCTTAATTTTAAAGTTTCTGTTTCATTTCCTGGCCCATAAAATAAATTGTTAACATAATAATTGCCTCCCTTCCACTTGTCATCTTTTTCATGATAAGTTTCAGAGATTATACTGTCATTAAACTCTATCCAAACTTTAATGTCGTAGCTTTCATTTTTCAAATTGTAGGCGTTAACTTCCACTTCAAATTCATTTTTGTTTTCTACTTCTTTTTGGTATTCTAACTCAAGATAAATTTCAGGGAGGGTTTGCTCTTCATCACAATCTTGAATTTCTTTTGGCTTTCCACTCAAATTTTCGCAGCCATTCAAGTCGGTACAATTTCTTGTTTGTATTCCGTTTATGCAAGTTGACCAGTTTGTGCATGTCCAGTTAGGTATACATTCTGACTTTTGAGAGCAATTATTTTCAAAACCAGGTGTTGGCTCTGCCCAAATCCAAGTTCCATTACAAAATTGGAAAGATTTCCCATTTTGTGAAGAATAATTTACTTCATATGAAAGATTAGTATAATAAAGTCTTAAAGAATAATTGCCATTTTTTAAGAAATATCCTCCAGATAATACTTCACTTACTTTAAAATAGGTTATATTCGAAAAATCATTTGATAAATTGAAATTCCTTCCGATAATTAAAAAATAAGTATCATTTATTATCTCACTAGAATTAATTGAAAAATTTTTAATTGTTGAAAAATTATCTGATAAAACCAAATTTAATTTAGTTAAATTTATTTCTATTTTCTCCGGGTTATAAATTTCAATCCATTCGTCACTTGGATTATCAGAAGGGTCTGCCATAACTTCGTTTATTCTTATAGCAGAAACAAAATAAAAACAAAAAATAAAGGCAAATATAAAAATGCAAGCTTTAACTCCAAACACCTGCAATTTTCTCATCACATTCAGGACATTTTCCTTTTTTTAAATTATTTTCTATAACTCCAAAACCTTTTCTTTTAATCAAAACTTTTTTACATTTAGGGCAGAAAGTGGTAGAGCCTTCTTCATCTGGTAAATTGCCGGTATAGACAAAATGCAAGCCTTTTGATAAAGCTATTTTTCTTGCTTTTCTTAAAGTTTCAAGAGAGGTGGGAGGCAAATTTAACATTTTATAAGTTGGATAAAAAGAAGTGAAATGTAAAGGAACATCTTTTCCAAGATTTTTTTTAATCCATTCGACTAATCTGCTTATTTGTTCAGTTGAGTCATTTAAACCAGGAATTAACAAATTTGTAATTTCTATCCAGACGCCTTTTTCTTTCATTATTTTTATAGCTTCTAAAACAGGTTCAACTCTACCACCACATACTCTTTTATAGAACTCATCATCTATACTCTTCAAATCTATGTTGCTTCCATCAATATACTTGCATAATTCCTTAAGAGGTTCTGGATTTATGAAGCCATTAGTAACTGTTGTGTTCTTTATTTTCTCTTTTTTAGCTATCTTGCAAATATCTAACATATATTCGTAAAAAATTGTAGGTTCAGTATAAGTATAGGAAATTATTTTAGCCTTCTTTTTTTTGGTTTCTTTTACTATTTCTTCTGGCTTAATCTCCAAACTTTTAAACTCCTGTGGTTTAGCCTGGCTTATCTCCCAGTTCTGGCAATGCTTACAATGCAGATTACAACCTATTGTAGCTATACTTAAAGCTTGCTCGCCAGGTAAGAAATGATAAAGAGGTTTTTTTTCTATTGGGTCAAGAGCAAGGGAACAAGGTTTAGCATAAACTAAGCTTATCAACTTTCCTTTCTCGTTTTTTCTAACATGACAATTTCCTATTTCTCCAGGTTTTAAGACACAAAACCTCGGGCATAATTGGCACTGAACAGTTTTTTCTTTTTCACTCAAAATTCTCCAAAAAAGAGCCTCTTTTTTTACCATCTTCATGATTATAAAGAAGAATAGAGATTTAAATTTAACTATAAATGAAAATAATTTTTAATCAGCAATCAAAAATAGCCTTTACTGGCCATTTTCCAACCAAATTCAAAGAATTTCGTTAAAAGTTTGTATGATCAATTGCTCGCTTAAGAATTAATCAGTTCTATACATTTTTCTTAAATCATATAAATCTAATTTTTCTAAAGGTTCTTGTTCAACTCGCCAAGGTTTCTCTACAGGAACCCTTTCTGGTGATTTTTCTTCTATTTTTCCAACTAACCATTTCATTTGTTATGTCCGGATTTTTAAATTTATCGCGCCGAAAACTTAACTAAAATAAATCAAGACTCCTTAATTTGAGCATTTATAATTTCATTCTGCTGCTTGCTCCATTCTTCATCTTTATGGCTTTTAATGTAATTAACCCAAAACTTAACAAAATTAATCCTGTCTTCTTTATTATT
>CAYZDX010000014.1:0-10973 GCA_964477565.1 Candidatus Woesearchaeota archaeon
AGAAAAGAGTTATATTTGGAGAAAATAGTTTTTAGACATAAATATAAATAGTTTTGAGAGACATGAGATTTAGCAAGGTAGAAGTAGGAGAGTTAATTAAAGCATGGTTTTTTATTTCTTTAGCTTTTACTATTTTGTTTGGTGGTGTGAATATTTTTTCTCAGCTTACAAAATTTTTTATTCTTTTTTTAATTTCTGGCTTTACTGTCGGTTTAGCTTTTCTTTTTCATGAGCTTGCCCATAAATTTATGGCGGGAAAATATGGTTACAGAGCTGAATTCAGGGCTTTTGACAAGATGCTATGGCTTGCTGTTTTATTTTCTTTTTTTGGCTTTATTATTGCTGCTCCCGGGGCTGTTATGATAAGAGCATTTAATATTTCCAAGGAAAAAAATGGGAAAATATCTTTAGCAGGTCCCTTAACTAACATCATCTTTGCCTCTTTGTTTTTGTTAATTCTTTTTTTATTTAAACCTTCAGGATTAGCTGAAATTTTTTTTGATTTTGGTTTTAGAATAAACGCCTTGCTTGCTTTTTTTAATCTTCTACCAATCCCTTCATTTGATGGAAGAAAAGTTTTGGAGTGGGATAAGAACATTTATCTGCTTTTTTTGATAATCTCTCTTGTCTTATTTTTTCTTTCTTATTTTATTTAGTTGTTTTTTAGAAAAAGTTAGTTTAAACCAGTAGAGCCAAAACCACCCTCACCTCTTGTTGTATCACTTAATTCTTCAACTTCTTTAACTTCTGCTTTTTCAATTCTTTGAATTAAAACTTGAGCAATTTTCTGCCCTTTTTTTATTTCAATATCTTCCTTGCTTGTATTCAATAAAACAATCTTCCACTCTCCTCGATAATGGCAATCAATTACTCCTGCCATTGTTTTTATACCATTTTTACTTGCTAAACCTGATTTGTCCCATACTAAAGCTACATATCCTTCAGGAAACTCGCAAGATATACCTGTAGAAATCATGGCCCTTTCTCCCGCCTTTAAAACAGCATCTTCACAAGAATAAACATCTAAGCCAGCATCTCCTTCATGAGCATATTTAGGAAGGATAGCATCTTCTCTTAATCTTTTAACCTTTAACTCCACCATCTCCTTTTTTGTGAAAAGATTTATTTAAATTTTTCTTTAATTAATTATTTCAACTTCAAAATATTTTTCTAGAATATTTTTTATTTTTTGCATAATCTCTTCAGGGGTTTCCCAAAATTCTTTCGGCAATTTTTCCTTGCTATAATCTTCGCTTAAAATTTCCCCTTTGTTTCTTGCTATAAATTTCTGCAGGTTCCATTTAATTTTCCTTTTATTTCCTTCAATAATCTTCAAAACCCAATTAAGCATTTCATTAATTTCTTTTTCATTAAACCATCTTATCTCTTTATTGATTATTGGTATTATTGTTGTTCTGAATTCAAAATCGATTTCAGAAAAAGCCAAAATTTTCATGCTTTTTTCTATGTTTTCCAAATTCACCTTTACATTTGTTATCTCGTTGTATATTTCTTTTGGACCTTTAACATCCATAGCAACATAATCAATTGCTTTTCTTTTAATTAATTCTTCTAGGAATTCTGGATTACTGCCATTAGTGTCTATTTTAACTGCCAGACCCATATCTTTGAAAAGATTAATTATCCTATCTATACTTCTGTGTAAGAGGGGCTCTCCACCAGTTATACAGACACCATCATACCAACCCCTATCAATTTTTGGTTTCAAATCATTTAAAGAATCTAAATTTTCTTCTCCGTTATCGAAGTTAATTAGTTCTGGATTATGGCAAAAACCACATCTAAAATTGCAGCCTGCAGTAAAAATTACAGGCCCATATTTTCCAGGATAATCAATACTACTCTCTTGAATAATTTTTTTTATTATCATTTCAAAAGCAAATATTTCAGTAGTTTGTTGAATTTAATTAAGGGGCTCTTACAATTAAATTTTATGGAAAATTTTCTCATTTTGATTGGTTGTTTTTTTAATTAGAAAGATTTCTTAATTCTTCCATTATTACTTTTTCAACTTCTTCAGGGGTTATGAAATCATCTTTATCAGCTTTTCCTATACTACAAACACCACTCTCGCAAGTTGAAGAATACAACGTAGTTTTTTTCCAATAACCATTTTTTCCTGCTATAACTAAAGTAGGAACAGAATCGAGAGGTACATTATATAAGCATGCTTCTGCTAAAGCCTTCCTATCATATTTATCAAGATAAAGAACTTTGAAATCAACTTTATTCTTTATTCCTAATTCTTTTATCTTGTTTTCAATTTGTTTCTTCAAAATTTTACAGTTGGGGCAGTCTGTTTTCCCAAATTCAATTATTATTAGTTTGCCGTCTCCTATTGGGTTGTAGAGCCAATTCATTTCTCTCCCTTTTTCTCCTGCATAATATTCTGTAGCTTTTTTTCTTTCTTCGTATATTGCTTTTTGTGAATTATTCCAATGAGCTATTCTACTATAATACCCAACAATTCTTGTTACTGTGAAGAGAGTATTTTTATCTAATGTTTCTGGATTGCTATTTTTACAGTTTTTATTTTCGCATAATTCTTTTTCACCTACCATAACTTTTCCACATTCATCACATTCTGTATATGTTGGAGAGAAAACAAGCTGGGCACACATTGTTTCCTCCAAAGTTTTTTTAATAAGATGTTTTATAGCTTCTTTATTTGGTCTTTTTTCTCCTATATAAGCGTGAATAATTGCTCCTGACTCTATTAATTCATGGAATTTGCTTTGTCCGACAATTCTATCAACTAAGCCAACATCTGCTCCTGGAGCAAAATGTATTGAATTAGTGTAATAAGGGTCTTTTTCTGTTCCTTTTACTACTCCTTTTGCTTCTTTAAAATTTTTTAAATCTATTTTTGCTAATCTTCTTGTTGCTGATTCTGCTGGTGTTTCTTCGATTGTGAATTTTAAACCAGTTTCTTTTTTAAATTTTTGAATATTATTATACATATGGGCTATTATTTCTAAACCCAAACGATAAGCTTCTTCAGATTCATGTAGCTCTTGTCCAGTTAAATATTGGACTGCTTCATTTAAACCAATAACTCCTATTATATAGGTGGCTTTTTTTAAATCAATATATGGGGTGTTATCATCACTTGGTTTTCCTAGGCCCCTCATTGGGCTCCCATCTGTTTCAAGAAGTTTTTTTATAAAACTCGCTTTTTCCTTATGTGCCTTTAAAGCAAGTTCCATTGCTTTATCTATCTCTTTTAATGTTCCTTTGAAATCTTTTCCAGTATAAGAAGCATGGGCAAGATTTATAGTTACATTCTGAAAACCACAAAATCTTAATCTTTCAGGATATTTTAATAAGGTTTTATCTTCTATTTTTTCTTTTAATCTACAACACTGAGCTAAAACAGCTTCATTACCTCTATCAAACATAAAATAAACTGCACCATTTTCACTTGAAATTTGACAGGCATAATCTAATATTTTTTCTTGTTCTGGGTCATTAAATGCCTTTTCATCAATATGCAAATCACATTTTGGAAAATGGAAAGGCCTTCCATCTTTATCTCCTCCTCTCCATATATCTAACATTTTCATACAGAATTTTTGGGCAGTTTTTTCAAAATCTCCGTAAGTTAAGATATGTCCTTCTTGAAGTTGAGAATCGTCAGCATCTCCATTTCTTTCATCATCTGGATTTTCCTTATTATAATAACGTGGGACTTCATCGACTAATTTTACTGAGCCATCATTCATTAGAATCATATATTTGCCTCCAGGACCAATTGCAGGAACTTTTTTGAGATAATCCGGAACTCCTGTATGAAGGTTAAAATCAATAAATAATGTTTGTCCTCCTCTTGAAAATGCATTTTGAGATGCAGCAAAAATTAAATTTTGGGCTATTTGTTTAATTTCTTTTTCTGGCAATTCTCTTAGTTCTTTTCTTATTTCTAAAATTTCTACATCTTCTTTGTTAATGGTTCCTTGTTCTATTAATTTATCGAGATCTCTTTTTTCAATTTTCATTTCAACACCTTTAAGTTTTATTCTTGCTACATCTACTGGCCTATTTATTAAAGGGGCATAAAAAATATTCAGGAAGCCGAAACCTAAGGCGCCTGCATAATGGGCTTGTAAAGAAGCAAGAAAAGTTTGAACATGTTGATTTAAGACGGCAGCGGAATTTGGAGGGTTTGATTTTGATTCAAGATTAACTAGAACTTTGTTCAACCCATATTTTTTAATATACTCTAATGAGTGTGAGGAACAATAAACTCTTGTTGGATATCCTAAGTCGTGGATGTGGATTCTTCCTTTAAGATGGGCTTCTTTTACTTCTGGGCTGAATATATTATCTAAAGCATATTGTTTTTGGATTCTTTCTGCAACTTCCAAATTGACTGCTTCTGGATTATTTGATGAGACATTACTATTTTCCAAACTTCTTGAAAAAACTATATTTTCAAAATCATGTGTTGGAAAGCCAAGCAAGGCCTGTTTTTTTCTCGGCAATTCTAATCCTTCTTTTCTTAAAACCAAATCAACTACAGAACGAATATCTGTTGTAGATAATTTTCTTACACCTCTCAAATACATATCTACAATGATATTCTCAACTAATTTTGAGATATCTTTTGCAAGTTCAGGAGTAAGATTTGCTTCTTCTTCAAGCTGTTTTTCAATTCTTTTCCTGTCCCAACCCCCAATTACTTCTTTTGATTCAGATTCAATTAACAATGCCTTATCAGTTGTGTCATTTCCCTCAGCCTTTTGCGCAATAGCTAAAATCCTTCTGGCCTCCTCTCTTTTGTCCCTATAATTTTTATAAGAATTTGCTATATTAACATATCCTTTTTCTTTTGCAGAATCAATTATTATTCCCTCGATATCTTTAATTGTTGGTATTTGGTCAATAAATTTCTTTTCTAATTTATTTATAACACTGCTGAAGATTAACTCAACAACAGAATCTCCATATCCAACAGAATTAGCAGCTTTTTGTATAGCATTTTTAATTCTTTCTTTATTAAATCTGTCTATTTTTCCATCCCTCTTTTTTACAAAATTTAACATTTTCTCCTCTTTATTTTTAATTTATCTTGTCCTTCCCCAAATTTCTCTTTATGCTTTTTTTGAAATTACTCTTAAAACTTCCTTAAAATCGTCAATGTCTTTAAATTCTTTGTAAACTGATGCAAACCTCACATAGGCTACTTTATCTACTTTTTTTAGGGATTTCATTACCAGCTCTCCAATATACCTGCTTTCAACTTCTTTCCCTTTTTTTCTTAATTTTTCTTCAATTTTACTAATTTCTTTTTCTATTTTTTCTATTGAAACAGGCCTTTTTTCACACGCCTTTAAAATCCCTTTTCTTAATTTTTCTCTGTCATAACTTTCACGATTTCCATCTTTTTTAATAACAATAATCTCAATTTCTGGCCTTTCATAAGTTGTGAATCTTCTTTTGCACTTTAAACATTCCCTTCTCCTTCTTGTTATTCCTTCAATATCATCATCTCTCTTATCAATGACCTTTGTATCTCCTGAACAATAAAGACATTTCATGTTTCTTTTTCCCCTTAACTATTATAAAGTTAATACAATATGTTGTGTTTTCCCTACCCTTTTAATACAAGGTGTTGTATTTTTCTTAATTTTAAGAAGCAAGAAGTATTTAAATATTTCTATACTTGAAAATATATTTTTACTTTATTTTTAAAAATATATATTTTAAAATAATTAAATTTTTATATTTTCTTTTGTTCAAATAAAATTGTCAAATGATAATCGGATTAACCGGAACAAAGGCGGGCGGGAAGGGGGCGGTTGCTGAGATTTTGAAAGAGAAAGATTTTTTCTATACTTCACTTTCTGATAGAGTTAGGGAAGAAGCATCTAGAAGGGGCCTTGGAAATTATACAATCAAAGATTTACAGGATATAGGAAATGAATTAAGAGAGAGATTTGGGAATGAAGTTCTTGCTAAAAGAACTATTCAGATGATTGAAGGAAAAGAAAATGTTGTTATAGATGGTATAAGGAATTTAGGGGAGATTCAGGAATTAAGGAAAATTAAAGGTTTTGTTTTAATTGGAATAGATGCTCCAAGAAAATTAAGATTTGAGAGGTTGATTAAGAGGGGGAGAGCAAGTGATCCTAAGACTTATGAGGAATTTTTGGAAATAGATAAGAGAGATATTGGAGAAGGAGAAGAAAATTATGGGCAGCAAGTTGGAGAATGTATGAAGGAAGCAGATTATAAAATTTATAATGATGGCAGTTTAGACGATTTAAAAAGGAAAGTAGACGAAATTCTTGCTGATATTAGTTCAAGAAAAAAGAAAAGAATGAGCTGGGACGAATATTTTATAAAAATGGCAAGTTTAGTTGCTGAACGCTCAACTTGTTTGAGGCATCATGTTGGAGCAGTTATTGTTAAAGACAAGAGGATTTTGACTACAGGTTATAATGGTGCTGCAAGAGGAATGCCTGATTGTTTGGAATTAGGATGCTTAAGAGATGAGTTAGGAATAGCTTCTGGAACGAGGCATGAGATTTGTAGAGCTATACATGCAGAACAAAATGCTATTATCCAGGCAGGATTACATGGAACTAATATTTCAGGAGGTACTTTATATTGTACTCATACACCTTGTATGATTTGTGCTAAAATGATAGTAAATGCTGGAATTAAAGAGGTTGTAAGTTATCATGACTATGCTGATGCTGAAGCTAGAAAATTTTTAGAAGAAGCAGGAGTTAAGTTGAGAAAAGTTCCAAGGCCCAATGGAGTGATTGAATTTAAAGATTAAAAGCGAGAAATTTTTAAGCATCTCTATAAACATGAATATGTTGAGAAACAACCCTTGATTTTCTAAAACGATCTTGTAAATCATTTGCTTCTAATACTACTTTTTCTAAGCTCCTCTTTGTTTTTTTTAATTTTTTTATTTCGCGGGCCATGGCTCTTTTATATCTCCGTGCATCCATCCAGGTTAAAAAATAATATTGGGGATTAGGGTGTAAATATAAAGCAGGCTCTCCATCATATTCTAAACCATATACTTTTGTAATTTGAGATTTACCTTCATTTGAATAAAATTTAACAGCAAGCAATTTATCTGTCTCTAACCATTTTAAAAATAACTCCCAGATATCCTGCTTTATCTCTCCATTCAAAAACATTGCAAATCTTTCTGCATAGGCTCTCCAATCAATTTTTCTAATAACAACTTTTCTTCCATTACAATATTTTGAACGTTCATTAACTACATAATGATATAAGGCATCAACTAAAGAAATTTGGGAAACTTCCCCCACCCTATTTTGAGAATGATTTTTTCTTGAATCGCTTTTTTGAAATAAAAAGATATTTTCTAAAAAGTTTTTTAACCCCATTTTAAAGACATAGTAAGAAGATAATTAAATATTTCTATACTTTACTATATTTAAATTCTTTTTGTTTTTAATTTAGGAAGTGGAAATTTTCTTTATTTTTCCTATATTTTATTAATTTTTATGATTTTTTAATTAGTATATGTTAGAAATTGTAGTGCAGGGAGAAGAGAGATTGTATTTAATTTTTTCATTTACCTATTATTAATTGCATTTAAGATAAATGTTCTTTTTTTTGATACCATGAGAAATTTTATTAATAGTTTGTTATGCCCCGGCCGAGATTCGAACTCGGGTCACGGCCTTTCTTTGATAGTTGCAGGACTAAATCTCCCAAAATATCTCGAGAGGGCCGTATCCTTGGCCTCTAGACTACCGGGGCTTGGTTTTATAGTATAAGAAAACAAAACCTAACATATAAAAACCTTATTATATAGAATTTTTTATGGCAATTGACGAAATTACTGAACAAAGAATTGAAGAAGAAGGAATATTTATTTGTGAAAGGCAAATTAATAAAGGCACATTATTCTTAGGAAATTCTTGGAGAAATCGTGTTGTTTATTTTGTTCAATTAAATAATTCTAGAAAAGTTTATCTATTTGATGCAAGAAGATTTTTAGAATTGGAACAACGTTCAAGAAATTTTTTACAGGTGTTGGAGCTTCTTGCTGATGAACGCGGACAAGTGTCTTTCAGAAAAATAAGGGATAGATTTAATCTTGGAAATGCTGAAAATTTAGTTTTCTATTCTGATGAGGTGGGCATTTATTTTGAGCCCTATAATTAAGTTCTTGAGAGATATAAGCTAATGAGGTTTGTTTTATTTAAAAAAGGTGAGATATGATTAATATAATAATGTTTCATTCTATCAAAAAAACCATTTCTATTGGATATGATATCTATTGAAGCTCTTCTTACCCAAGGCCTTTTATCATAGAGGAATTCCCTTAATCTTTCCCGCATATAATTCTCTGGAATTTGGTGTTTATGATGCTCATGAGCAACAACTAAAGCAAATCTTTCTTCTTTTGTTATTGTTCCTCTCTTCCTTAAAATTGAAAGGAGTCTTGAGAGTTTAAATTCCAGGAGCATTTTGAAATAGCCCTGCCAGGATTCGAACCTGGGCCACGAGATCCAGAGTCTCGTATCCTTGACCACTAGACGACAGGGCTTCAAAATTTTTAAGAAAGGGCTGTTTAAAAAATTTACCTGCTGAGAAATTTTTCATATCTATTGAGAAGAGAAAAGATAAATATTTAAATATTCTTTATTTATTAATAGGATGGAACTAATAAGCTGGGCAGTTATAATTGGCTTATCTTTTTTATTATACTTACTTCTAAGAGCAAGAGAAATAAAACATAGGATTTATACAGCAATAATTATATTACTTATATTATTTTTTTATATTACTGCTTCCAAAGTTTTATCTCAAAATAAAATAGACTTAAAAAGTTTTGAAGGAATTGTTTATGCAATAAAAATTTATTTTGTTTGGCTTGTTCATGTTTTTAAGAACACGAAAATTTTGGTAGGAAATGCAATTAAAATGGACTGGATAGGCAATATTAATGTGAGTAAGCCTTTTTAAATAATTATTAAATTGGAAATAAAGATATTATGGTGATTCATAGAAAGGAGTTAAACAAGCCTGTTTGATAAAATGAAAATTTTGATGTTTATTGTGATTTTTCTTTTAATCGGAGCTTTTTTTATTATAAGTGAGAATAAACTTGTAATGTCAAAAGAAGAGAATAGAAAAATTTTTTGTGAAAAATATTTTTTATGGCTAGACAGGATTTTTGAGAATACAAAGGGTTTGACTAGTTATGTGGTTAAAATGGATTGGTTGCCTAATGAATAATTTTAGAATCCTGTCTGCATTCCCTTGAAATTAAATTGAGTTCTGGCTAATTGATAAGACCTTATTTTTAAATCATTGTCCTAAATACAAAATATAAGGGGTTTAAGATTGCAAAAATCCATTTGTTATTAACTTAATTTTCATGAAATTTTGTATAAGAATTCTCAGATAAATTTTTATATCTGCAATTTTTCCTTGGAATGTGCCTCAGTAGCTCAGTCGGTAGAGCGCTACCGTGGTAAGGTAGAGGTCGTGGGTTCAATTCCCACCTGAGGCTTTATATTTTTTCAATGCTGAAAACCATCAAATTGAAGATATGGGGAAAATATTTTTTGGTGTTAATATTAAGATTTAAAAATATGTTTTTATTTAGCTAAACATGGTAGATAAGAAAGAAAGGTATGATTTTAAGCAAGTTGAGGAGCAGATAAAACAGTTTTGGGAAAAAGAAAAAATTTTCAAGTTTAATCCCAGAAGTAAAAAGAAAATTTATTCTGTTGATACTCCACCACCAACTGTAAGCGGAAAGATGCATATTGGACATGCTTTTTCTTATTCACAACAAGATTTTGTTATAAGATATAAGAGAATGAGGGGCTTTGAGGTTTTTTATCCCTTTGGGACAGATGATAATGGATTGCCCACAGAAAGGTTGGTTGAAAAATCTAAAGGAATTAAGGCGAGGGATTTAAGCAGAGAGGAATTCATTAAAATATGTATGAATTATTTAAAAGAAGAGTTGCCTAAATTTATACAAGATTGGAAAAATATAGGAATTAGTTGTGATTTTGATTTATATTACTCGACTATAAATGAGCATTGCAGAAGAATAAGCCAATGGAGTTTTTTGGATTTGTATAAAAAGGGAAGGGTATATAGAAAAGATGCTCCTGCTATGTGGTGCCCAGAATGTCAGACAGGGATTAGTCAGGTAGAAGCAAAAGATAAGGAAATTGATTCAGAGTTTAATTATATTAAATTTAAAGTGAATAATGAGGATTTGATTATAGCGACAACAAGGCCAGAATTATTGCCTGCTTGTGTGGCTATTTTTTATCATCCCTCTGATTCTAGGTTCAAGAAACTGAAAGGGAAAAGTGCAAGAGTTCCTTTATTTGATTTTGAGGTTCCTATTATGGAAGATAAAAGAGTTGACATTGAGAAAGGGACAGGAATAGTGATGTGCTGTACTTTCGGTGATCAAACTGATATGGAATGGCAAAGAGCCCATAACTTGCCTATAAAAGAAGCGATAACAAGAGACGGGAAAATGACTGAATTGGCAGGAAATTATTCTGGATTAGAGATAAGGGAAGCAAGAAAAAAAATAATTGAAGATTTGGAAAAATCAGGTTTATTGGTTAAGAAAGAGAAAATTAAACATTTTGTTAATGTTCATGAGAGATGTGGTACTGAAATTGAGTTTATAAAAAGTAAGCAGTGGTTTGTTAAGTACTTGGATTTGAAAGAAAAAATGTTGGAATGGGGCAGTAAATTAAGATGGTATCCTCAACATATGAAGCACAGGTATGATAATTGGGTGAAGGGATTGCAATGGGATTGGTTAATATCAAGACAGAGATATTTTGGTGTTCCTTTTCCTGTTTGGTATTGTAAGAAGTGTGGCAAGGAAATTGTTGCTGATGAAAAAGATTTGCCTGTAGATCCTTTAAAAGATAAACCAAAGAAAAAATGTTCTTGTGGGAGTGAAGAGTTTG
>CAYZDX010000015.1:0-1955 GCA_964477565.1 Candidatus Woesearchaeota archaeon
ACACCTTCAAAATGAATTCTTATAAAAGTAAGATTATTTTAATATAATAAAAAATAAAAAATAAATTTAGTTATGAATTTTTGTCTTAATCAATGATGATTGCTCCTACTGGACAGGCTTCTGCAGCTTCTTTTATACAAGGTTCATTTCCCTGTTTTTTCACTTCTGATTTTCCATTTTTAAGCTGAAAAACTTCCGGACATATGCTTTCGCAAGCACCACATCCAATACACTTCTTTTTATCAACTTTCACCATTTTTCCTCCTTTTTGTTATTCTTGATTTATCATTTATTTTAATTATCTTAAATCTCTTTCAATTTTCTTCTCCACAACATCCAATCTATCTAAAATTGAATCTACCCTCCTCCTTAAAGAATCTAATTTAAATTCAAAATCATCAAGTTTTCTTGCCATATCTTTTATTTCAAGTTCTGAGGGTATTGTGGAAGGAGAAGATTGTGAGGAATTTGCCAGAAAATTTAAAGTTGAAGCAGCCTCATCTGATTGGGTTTGGGGGTTGGTGGAGGAAGTTAAATCATGATATCCCTCAGTTTTTACTTCTGGCTTCCCTATTTTTTTATTAGTTAAATCAATTACCTTCTTTTTTTTGAACCATATCATATTTTTAAGAGAAAAAAGACATATTTAAAGATAACGCTACATTTTTAAAGAACACATGTTTTAGAATAATAAGGAAAAGAGGAAAATGGTAACTATAGATGATATTGGAAAAATAATTCAAGAAATATCCCCAACATATAAAAAGAAAGGCCCTGTTGAACAACACAAACTTATTTATGATTCTACTTCAGAAACACTTGAGCCAATTTATTTCTGGCTTCTTGATTTAATGAATCAGCAAGCAGGAGAGGTTATTAAGGTTGTTGATAATTTCGTTTCAAGCCCAGGTTCTGGACATTTTTCAGAACTAATGGGAAAAGCAACAAGAATGCAAGAAGAAGCTATGAAAATACTTCAAACAACTGGAATTTTAATTAAGAGTATTATAAATATTCTTTATGATTTAAAAGAATTTGAAATTAGACTTTCACAATATCGAGATTCTCATTCAAAAGATCCTGAAAAGAAAGAAGCTGCATTACTCGCTTTAAAACAAATTTGGATGGATAATGTGGATATGAAAAGAGGACAGGGTTCTATAAATGCTTTAGCCACTGGTAATTTAAATTTTGTAACTTTGAGAGATGCATTTATGGCAGCAAAATCTGTAGAAGAAGTAGAAAAAATGGATTTAAACGACAGAGTAAAGAGAATATTAAAGGCGAGGGTTCATGAATTTTTTGAATGGAAAAAAAGGAGTGAACAGGAATTAATAAAGAGATATAATATTGAAAGAACTTATCTAAAGAATCAGTTGAATTCTCTAAAAATGTATACGAGATGGGCAAAACCTTATCTAAGAGCTGCAATACAACTTGAACAAAAAGAAACAAATAGAGAGCCGGATATTGTTACAGCTTTTAATACTATAAGGTTGGAATTAGCTTTATTAGGAAAGAAAACTGTTAATTTTGAACAGGCAGTATTGGATGGGGACTTACCTAAGGCAGTGGCAAAAATGAAACCTAAACGAACCTATCATCCGATTGTTCTAGTTGATTTTTATTTCAGAGGTGTGCCTCAAAAAGTTGGACAGCATTATGTTTTTGGGGGGAGGGCGGAGGTAACTTTTAGGGCTTATGGGTTAAATAACGAAGAATTTGACCTTTTAATGAAAAAACTTGATGAATCTGATTTTGGAGATGCATTAAAACTTGTAGAAGGAATGACAGAAGAATCTTTAAAAGAATTAAAAGAAGATATTGAATATTTTTTAAAAGAAGAGGAAGAGAGGGAAAAATTAGAAGAAAAAGATAAAAGTGAGGATGTTAATCCTTTTGCAGCTTTAATTGGTTTAGCAAGGCCAAAAGAGAAAAAAGAAGAGAAAAAAAAG
>CAYZDX010000015.1:2055-4876 GCA_964477565.1 Candidatus Woesearchaeota archaeon
TAGTTATTTAGCAAAATTAATTTGAGTTAAATATATAAAGTATAAAGATTTTAAATTATAAAGAGGTGAAAATGGCATATGAGTATTTTTATCCAGGAACTCCTTATACTTTAGAGCCAGAGTATGGGGACATATTTTCAGGTTATAGAGTTTCAGCTGGAGAGCTTGGAGCTTCTACTTCAATACAAACAGCTAATCAGCTTAAAGAGGTTAGTAATTTGTTAAATCAAGGAATGAAAGTAGTAGAGGTTTCTGCAATTAGCCCAGAAGTTTTTGAAATGATACCTAAACAGCATTTAAAAGAGATAAACCGCCTTAGTAAGTTAACTGGTTCTGAAACTTCTTTACATGCTCCGATAATTGATCCTTCTGGTTTTACTCAACAAGGATGGGATGAGGCAAATAGAGAGGTTGCAGAAAGACAGTTTGAGGAAGTTGTTGAAAGAGCGCACGAATTAAATCCTAAAGGAAACATTCCAGTTACAATTCATGCGTCAGGAGTTCCAGGAACAGAAGATATTCCAATAGATGCTGTCAAAGATTTAACACCTGAAGAAAAGGAGAAATATGGAAAAATTGGAAAAATACCTAGGAGGATGGTTGCAGTAAATCAAGAAACAGGAGAGTTTATCCCTTTAGTTAGGGAAAAAAGATATTATCCAGGAGAAGAGAAAATTTATTCTCCTGAAGAAGAATTAAAAATAGTTAATGAAAGTTATTGGGACCAGAGGTTATCTCAATTAACTTTTTATAAAAATCGTGGAGATGAATTGCTTAGAGATTATTATGAACCAGTTAAAAATGTTTTAGAGGGTTTGGGAACAGGAAAATATAAAGAAAAAGATTTAACTCCAACTCAAAAGGCAGTTTTAAATCAATTGAGAAATGTGGATATTTATTTGAGAAATGCTCATCAATCTGTAAATTCTCTTTTTAATCAGGCATATAAATATTCTGATGAAAAAACAAGAGAAGAATTAAAAAAAGCTGCAGAGGAATTTAAAAAGAAATTTCAAGAAGCGAGAGTGGGAAAAGTAATTGATCCTGCAAAATATTCTGAGGCACTTCAAATAATGATTAATAAAATGCAGGAAGTTACTGATTCGAGAGGGGGGAATAAACCAATACCAGAACTTTATAAACCAGTTGAAGAGTTTACAAAAGAAAAAGCTGCAGATACTTTAAGTAATGTGGCACTTCATGCTTATAAAAAATTTGAAGATAAGGCACCGATAATAAGTGTGGAAAATCCTCCTTATGGTATGGCAATTTCAACAGCAAGTGATTTAAAGGAATTAATAGAGAAATCAAGAAAAAAATTTGCTGAAAAGCTTGTGAAAGAGAGAAAAATGTCAATGGAGCAAGCAAAAAAGACTGCTGAAAAATTAATAGGCGTAACTTGGGACACATCTCATATCTCAATGATGAGGAAACAAGGATTTAAAGAGGAAGAATTAGTAAAAGAAGCTAAGAAAATAGCCCCCTATGTTAAGCATGTTCATCTTAATGATAATTTTGGCTCAACCCATACAGACCTGCCTCCAGGAATGGGCAATGTTCCGATAAAAGAAATACTAAAAGAATTTGAGAAAGCGGGAGTTAAAGGGAAAAAGGTTTTTGAAGGTGGAAATTTTTTCCAGCATTTTCAAACTTCTCCGCATCCATATGTTTTAGAAGCCTTGGGTTCACCTCTTTATGGTGCAATGATGCAACCTTATTGGAATCAAATAACTGCAACATATGGCAATTATTTCGCATTTCCTTCTGCTTACTTCCCAGAACAGCATTTTTCTCTTTATGGTGGCGGCTTTTCTTCCTTACCGCAAGAACTAGGAGGACAGGTTCCTGGAAAAAGAGATAGGATATCTGGTACTCCGATGGCATGATTAAATAAATTTTTAAACTTAAAATAATATAATTAAGAATGGTGAAAAAAAAGAGGTTGAAGAAGAAAGTTTCAAAAAAAGATTTTCCCACTTTACAAATAAAAGATGAAAAAAGAATTGCTTTAGATTTTGCAACAAAAGTTTATAAAAGATTTGATAAATTGATTAAAAGTATTATCCTTTTTGGAAGTCAAGCTAAAAATACTGCAATTGAAGGAAGTGACATAGACATTATAATTGTTGTTGATGATTCTTCTGTTAAATGGGATCAAGAATTAATTGCTTGGTATAGAGAAGAGTTGGGCAAGATAATACAACAAAACCCTTATAGAAAAGAGCTTCATATAAATTCTGTTAAGCTTACAACATGGTGGAAAGATTTGATTAGAGGAGATCCTGTTATTATTAATATATTAAGGTTTGGTGAACCTCTAATTGATTTTGGAGGTTTTTTTGCTCCTTTAAAAATTCTTTTGCAAGAAGGTTATATAAGAAGTACACCTGAAGCTATTTATACTGCTTTACAAAGAACCCCATATCATATAGCAAGAAGCAAGGCTTCAGAATTAAATGCAATTGAGGGTTTGTATTGGGCAATGGTCGATGCAGCTCATGCAGCTTTAATGGCAGCAAAACAAACCCCTCCATCTCCAGAACATGTTCCAATAATGTTAAGAGAAATTTTTGTAGAGAAGGGAAATTTAAAAATGAAATATGTTCAGATGTATCGCGACCTTTATGTTCTTCATAGGAAAATTATTCACGGTGAGACAAGGGAATTAAAAGGGAAAGAGATTGAGGAATGGCAAGATAAAACAGAAGAATTTGTCCAAGAGATGACAAGACTTGTTAAAGAGATGATAGAGTAAGGTGGTAGAGTAAGGCGGGGAAATTTCTCATCTTAAAAGGCAGGATATTTGGTAATAAAAATATAA
>CAYZDX010000015.1:4976-10608 GCA_964477565.1 Candidatus Woesearchaeota archaeon
AATTAAATTGGAAATTTTTAAAAATAAGATTGCTTATCTCCTATTTTCTTCTCCATTATTATCTTCTCCCCTGAATATTCTAGCAAATTCTTCAGCGTATTGTTGAGATAATCTGTTATAAACTTCACTAGCTTTTCTGTTAAGCATAGAAGCCATATATAATCCAACAACACCGCTTCTCCTATCGTCTGGTAAATCTCCAATATAAGTATCAGAATTCTCTTCTACGTTTGTTCCTATTCTCTCAGCGAGATACCTCACTGTAACATTTGGTATTGATTCTAAATATACTTGTGTAGCTAAATTTAAAGCATGTTCGCTTGGAATTACTGCAGAAGAGCTTCCATTTGCATAGCTTTCTACAGCCCTATAAGCCAAATTCTGACTAAATTTTCCATCTATCCTTCCAAGAACTTCCCCCTCATTTTCAGCAAGATTTTGCCAAGTTTCTCTTTCGAAACTACCTGTTTTTCCATAAAGATTTGAAAATTCAGAATTTGGATTTTTAACGTTAGCTGCAAAAACTAAATTTTCAAGAGATTCTATAGTACTTTTGGCAACTTCTTCTCTTCTTTCTCGTTCATTTCCATTTGTCATTTTACCTTGAATTATGTTACTATCATTAAGTAAATACTATTTATAAATCTTTCGGTTGACAAATAAAATATATTTTTTATTATATATTTTAAATTATAATAAATTTTCTTTTTTATTGTTTTAATTTTTTTAATTCAATTAATATGCTTTTATTAAATATTGTTTTGGCATTTAGAAGTTTTTCCCTTAATCTTTCATTTTTTAAAAAATCCCTTTTAATAACTCCAAAAGGAACAATGCTTATTTTCATATTATCTTTGTAAATTAACTTTTTTATTTTTGAAGAAACAGCAAGAATTTCTATTGGCTTTTCATTCATAATAAAAACACCAATAATTTCTTGAAGATAAGGGTCTAAAATTTTAAGAGCTTCTTTTTTAATATTTATTGGTTTTCTTAAAATTGTTATTTTAACCTCACTTCCTAAAAATTTTTTGGGCAATATCACTCCAGCGCTATTCCCAACTTTTACTGCCTTTTTTATAAATTCCATTTTCCTTCGATAAAAATTATGTTATAACCTCGTTATAACCTTATTTAAATTTTTCTATAAATTTTTAACTATAGAATGGTAGTTAAATTGTTATCACCATAAAGTTTATAAAGGACTTAAATCTGTATTATTTACTAAATTAAATAAATTTAAAAGAAAAAATGAAAAAAACATTTTTAGCTTTTTTGGTGACAACAGCTATTTTGGCTGTTCTTGGAGTTTTCAATGTAGCAGCAAGCGATGTTGTTAGTATAGACCTTCTTCAAGTTAACGGCTTGGATGTAAAGGTTGGAAATTATACAGCAGACAATATTGCAGTAGAAGCTGGAGATATTGTTCCAGTTAGAATAGAATTTACATCAAACACAGATGCAGAGGAAGTTGAAGTTTTTGCTTACATAAGAGGAGACAGAAGTAAAGGAACAGGGATAAGCAAATTTGCAGATTTAATTGATGGAAAAAAATATGTGGCAAAACTTTCCTTACAAATTCCAGAAAGATTGGAAGATAACGATGCCACAGAAGAAGAAAGAGTTTTGGTAGTGGAAATAGAAACAAACGAAGGAAATGTCAGAGAAGAATATACTTTGAATGTGCAAAGAAAATCAGATAATGTAAGAATTTTATTTGTAGATGCAGAAAGAAAAGTTGAAGCAGGTTCTACCCTTCCAGTTGATTTAGTGATAAAAAACTTGGGTAGAAGCGAACTTGAAGATTTGGTTGTGAAGGTCGCTTTACCACAACTTGGAATAGAGAAAAGAGCTTATTTTGGTGACTTAACACCGATAGATGGAAATGATAAGGATGAAGATAATCCTTACAGTGATAAAGATGAAGATGCAAGAGAAAAAAGAGTTTATTTGAGAATACCAGTTAATGTAGAATCTGGAATTTATGACTTGGTGGTAGAAGCTTATGGAGAAGAAACAGAAGACAGGGCTGTCATGCAAGTAGAAATTGTAGGTTCTGAAGAATCTACAAAAGTTTTATTGCCAGTAGTAAGCAAAGAGCTTATTACAGGAGAAAAAACAACTTACGAGATGGTTCTTGTGAACCCAACAAATAAGATTGGCGTTTATGAGATAGTTCCAGAAACAGCAGAAGGCATTATCGTTAATGTGAACAAGCCGGTTGTAACAGTTCCAGCAGGCTCAAGCCAAGTTGTTGGAATAGATGTTGAAGCTGGTAGCAGAGATGGAACATACAGTTTTGCAGTGAATGTAAACTCAGAAGACAAATTAGTAAAGAGAGTTGTAATGAATGCAGTAGTGAAGAAAGGAACAGTTGTTGGAACAAACGGAACCACAATACTAACAATTATTTTGGGAATAATTTTTGTAGTATTGTTAGTGGTTCTAATAGTGTTGCTTACAAGAAAGCCAGAAAAAGCTGAAGAACTTGAAGAAAGTTATTATTAAAATTTCTAATTTTTATTTTTCTTTTTTTATTTTTCTTTTTTTATTTTGTTCTTATTTTAAATTATTTTATAATGTGTTTAGGTGGGCTAAATTTCAAGACTTATTATTTTACTTATTCCTTCTTGCATGCTTACCCCATAAAGAAGAGTAGATTCTGTTATTATTGCATCATTGTGCGTTATAATTATGTACTGGCCGGTTTTCATATATTTCTTTATTAAGGAAGCGAGCCTCTCAGAATTTCTTTTGTCAAGGGCTGCGTCAACTTCATCAAAAACATAGAAAGCATAAGGTTTATATTCCTGTATTGCAAAAATAAGAGATAATGCCACCAATGTTTGCTCTCCCCCACTTAAAGAGGCAATATCAAAATATTTTCCCTTGCCTACTTTAATAACAATATCTAAACCCCCCTCAAAAGGGTCTTTTTCATTTTCTAATTCTAAAAAAACATCTCCCTTAGTTGATAATTGCCTGAAATTCCTATTAAACAACGAGTTAATTGCTTTTAATGTTTTAATGAAAGTTCTTTTCTTTTTTCTGTCAATTGTTTCAATAACCTTAATTATCTCTTCTTTTTCTTTCTCTAATGTTATAACTTTTTCGCGAATGGCGTCATATTCTTTTTTTATTTTATCATAGATTTCTAATGCCCTCATATTAACACTTCCAATTTTTTCGAAAATTACTTTAGCTTTGTTCAATTTTTCTTCTAAAGCATTAATCGGCAGATTAATAAGCTCAACATTCTCAAATCCCTTAAAATCTGTTTCTAAACTTTCTTTTTCAGCTTTTATTCTTGCAATTTCTATTTTAAGATTATTGATTGAGTTATCTAAATTAGAAATTTGATTTTGTAAACCAAATAATTCCTTGTTTTTCTCATGAATTCCTCTTTCAAATTTCTCCTTCTGATTTATTAAACTTTGAAATCTCTTTTCAAGCTTCTCTTCTTCCTCCTCTTTTTTTCCTAAATCCCTTTCTTTTTCGTTTATTTCTTTTTCTATATCGATAATCTCCTGCTTCAAATCAGAAGATTCTCTTTCAATTTGTTTAATCAAAACTTTTTCTCTTTCTTTTCTCCTTTCTTTATATTCAAGTTCTGCATCTAAATTTTCCTCTGTTCTTGCTGAAATCTCTTGTATTTCCATTAATGTTTTATCATAATTCTCTTCTATTCCTTCAAGATTGGAAATTTTTTCTTCACAATCCCTTCTTAATTTTTCCAGTTCTTTTAATTCTGATACTATTTTCCCTCTTTCTTTTTCCAATTCTTTTAATTCTCTTTTTTTTTCTTCAATATAGCCAAGTTTTACGCGATTAATCCCTAACTTTGAAATTTTTTCTTCGTCTCCTTTAATTAATGGACTAAGTTTTTTTATTTCATCATCCATTGTTTTGATTTCGCTTTCATATGTTTTCAAATCATTTTTAAAAGAATTAATTTTTTCTTCACATTCTTTTTGTACATTTTCTGCATGTTCTTTTGTTATTTTTGTTTTGCATAAGGGGCAGATATCTATCTCACTTACTTTCTTTTTTATTTCTTCTAAATTAACTATTTCAGAGTTGATTTTGTAAATGAGTTTTTCCCTTTCTTTTATTTTTTCTTTTAATTCTTCTAATCTTTTAGAATTCTTTTCTCTTCTTATCTTGAGTTTTTGCAGTTCCTCTTCACATTCTTCTTTATTAAAGAATAAGATAGTTTTTGATTCTCTTTCAATTTCATTCATAAGAGATTCTGATTGAAAAATCAGTTTTTTTTCGCGATTCTTTTTTTCTTCAAAATTGTCCTTTAAACTTTTCAGTTTTGCCCTTAAATCATAAAATTCTTTTTTTTTCTTTTCTAATCCTTCTAAAATTTTTTTCTTTTCTTCTAATTCCTCATATTTCTTGGCTTGGGTAGGATATTCTTCTCTTAATTTTTTAATCTCTTCTTCCAATGTCTTAATTTCTTTTTCACATACCCCTTTTCTTTTTTCCAGCTCTTTTATTCTGTTTTGAGCGTTTTCTTTTTTAACATCTAAACCAGCTAATTCTGCCCGCAGATTTGATATCTCATTATTTAAATTTTCTTGTTGAATTCCACCAGCTTCTTTTATTTTTTTATTGATGTTATCTATTTCTTTTTCTTGGTCTTCTATTTCTTCTCTTAATTTGTTTTCTTTCTCCTTAGTTTTCTCTTTTTCCTTCTCAATTTTTTCTTTCTCTTTCTCTATTCTCTCTAATTCTTTCTCTTTCTCTTTTATTTTCTTATTGATAATGCTTGCCTTACATCTCTTTATTATCTCTTCCATATTCTTGTACCTCAGAGCTTGTTTTCTTTCTTCTTCTAGATTTTTTAGATAAGAAGTTCTTTCTCTTAAGGTTGTATTAATTTCTTTCAGTCTCTCTTCTGTTTTTTCTAATTCCCGTAAAGATTTTTCTTTTCTTGACTCGTAAATAGAAATGCCAGCCACCTCTTCAATAATTTTCCTTCGCTCTTCTGAGCTCGTACGTATTATAGAAACAATCTCTCCTTGTAGAACAATGTTAAATCCATAAGGATCTATTCCCCCTTGGGCAAGAAGCTCTATAACCTCCTGTCTTGTTTTAACTTCTCCATTTATTTTATATATCCCTTGACCTGATTTTCTAACTATTCTTTCTATTGTAATCTCTTTTTCTGGATAAGAAAATTTTTTGTCTGTATTATCTAAAATGATTTTAACAGAAGCTTCATTAGCAGGTTTTATATTTTTTGTTCCTGCAAATATTAAATTTGCTGATTTACTGGCACGAATACTTTTCATGCTCATCCTTCCTAAAACAAAACATAACGCATCTGCGATGTTGCTTTTTCCAGAGCCGTTTGGACCTACAATTACATTCATGCTTTTAGAAAAAGGAATCTCTGTTTCTTTTGCAAAACTCTTAAAACCTTTCATCACCAACTTTTTTATGTAAGGCATAAAACTACGAGGTTTGAGAGATATTTAAAGTTTTATTTTTCAATTTAAGGCTTTTCCAGAACAAAAATTTCTCTTCCTACAATTTGTTTTGTTCTAAATTCTTGAATTGGAAAAGTTATGTTATCAATTTCCTTAATTTTAAGTCCTGTTAATTCTAAAATTTTTTTTATTTT
>CAYZDX010000016.1:0-7272 GCA_964477565.1 Candidatus Woesearchaeota archaeon
TTAAAACTTTTTTAATTAATAGTTAATAATTTGATTTATTTTTTAAGTTATCTTCAGAAACTTTATCTAATTTCGAGAGATTTCAGCAGAAACTTTCTACAAAGCCAAAATAAACAAAAGATTTTTATATTTTCTTTAACTCAAATCTAAAAAGAGGAAAAATGGCAAATGCGCTTTTCAATAGAGTTTCTGAAGAAAACTCAGATCTCCAAAAAAAGGTAAATGAAGTTTACAGTTTAATAAATCAAAGAAATCAAGAATTAGAAAATCTCGGTAGCCCAATCCAAATCCCCTACCCATTCGAATATTTGGTTGAGGGGGCATTAAAAAACCACCATTCACCAAATGAAATTGTTAAAAAGCTTGAAGAAGAAGCAAGGAGTCATGGAAAAGGAAAAACAATGATGAGATATTGGCAATGCCAAAAACAAACCCAACAACCACCTTCAACAAATTATGCAATTACCTAATAAAAACATATTTTAAAAATTAAAACCACTTTCCCAAACCTTCTTGCTTTTCTTTTTCTTTACCAAATATGCTTTCAATATAACTCTTAGTTAACTCAAGCCCCTGTTTAACATAATCTGGAATATCATATTTTTCTGTTAAACTTAATGCTGGCTCTAAATATTTCACTATAGAACCTTCAGAAATCGTAAAAATTATATTTCCTCCACAATTCAAACAATTCCCACTTAAAGGAGGCCTCCTATATTTTGTATTGCACTTACTACATCTAAACTCCTGTTGAGAAAATTTTCTTAAATTCCCCCTAATATCCCTAATAAAATGCCTATCAATTATTAATCTTGCGACATCAGAAGTGTCTACTGCCCTTATCTTTTCCACTAATTCCATTTGCTTTTCAACTTTCTCTTTCATTGTTGGAAGAAATTTATAAGACGAATTAACTGCACCTAAATTAAAATCAGAACAACCATGAGTAAAAACAATATTGATAAAAGGATTTTTCCCTTTTTTCAATCTCTCCCTAACAGTTTCTACTTCTATTTCAGATGAATGTTTTCCCTCTTCAGCTTTTTTATAAACATCAAGATTATATTTACAGGTTACAAGATCTAGGATTTGGTCGTCAACTTCTCCTGCATTAATTTTCACATTCAAAACAAGAGGCGCATCTTGATTTCCTCCCCTATGAGAGGGTAAAAATTTTCTTGAAAAATTCAATAAAACATCCAACAATAACATAACAGCAGCTTCGTCACCATCACAATCTCTTCTCATCGCAGCATGCATATATGGAGAAGCTAATAAACCTTGAACCCTAGAAAATCCAATAATTCTACCTATAACACCTGCACAATTATGTGGTGCCATACAAGCAACCAAATGCCCCACCAAATCTTCTTTGTTTTCCAAATTATAAAATTTCTCCATTTTGTAAAATTTCTCAAGAAGTTCATCTAAAAATTTAGTAATTAAAAAAAACAACTCATCTGCCTTCTCATCACTTGTTTCTGGACAAGAAGGAAGAATTATATCGTGAGGTTTAAGCTCTAAAATTTGCTCCTCATTCTTTAACTCCTTTCCATAAATGTCTTTTTCATATCCTAATTCTTTCAATTTCTCTATGCTCGTCCTTATTTCCTTTGGTTTAAAATGGGTTATTGGCAATTCAGTAACATCATATCTGATTGTTCCATCTTTATTTACTCTCAAATTATATTTTGCCCTTAGGATCCCCTTACATAAATTTTCAAAATCATGGTTCTCGCTTGTTGTACCTCTAACCCCCTTAATCAATTCTGGAATTTCTTCTTTTTTAATTCCCAGAGATTCTATTGCTTTCTTAAAATAATGTTCGCTATTAATTCTCCTCTTAGAAAATGGTTTTCCTTTTCCATGTTTGGGGCATTTTCCAGAATAATTTTTTCCACAATCCTCGCAATAATTCATTTTTTCGCATTCCTTGCCACAGTTCTCACATATTCTATAAATAGTCTCTTTTCCACAATTTTTACAATAAAAAATTGGCCACTCTGCTCTCACACTTCCTACTCTTACTGCTTCATTTACGCTTCTCATCCTCCCCCCCTCCTCCCCCACTGGAAACAAAACATTTGGGCTGCCAGTCAATTTCCTCATTTTTGCTTTTTCTGGCCTTCCCATTCTCGCCCCAATAAAAGTTCCTGCCTTATCTTTAATTATAAAATTAGAAATCTTATTAATACAACTTAAAACATCGTCGCTATCTTTAATATTGTTGAAAATCTTTTCTATCTCATTATCAAACCCTTTTTTTTTCAAAAGAATTTCTGGCTCTATTCCCAAATTGACTAACAAAGCTTTACTATTTTCTTCACTCAAAACAACATTTTCAATTGTAACATCATGTTCAATTCCTAACAATTCCAAAGCTCTCTTGCCTTCCTTAAACCTCTCTTTCTCTATTTTATTGTAGGGTAAAATAATTTTTCCTGCAAAAGAGGCATGATTAAGCCAGTCTAAAAATGCCTTGAATTTTTCAAAAGAAATCTGTGACCAATAGAAAATATATCTTGGATGTAATGGTATTTTATAAATTTTTGATAAACTAACTGCAGTTTCAAAATCAACATTAAAACAATCATCAACATTCCCACCTTTCTCTTCTAATTCAAGATTCCACCATTCCTCAACATAACCTGGTTTTATTAATTGAGCATTTCTATTAATCACATCACCTAATGGAAACAAGATATCTCCTAAATAAATTATTTCTTCTGTCTCTTTGTAAAGTTGTTTTGCTTCATCATAACTTTTTAATTTCTTTACACTTCCATTTTTCAATTTTACTATTGGTCCTTCAATACTATCACAACTTGTAATTGCGCAACCTTTTGTTGGTTTTTCAACTTTAAGTTGGGTTCCTGTAGATAAAAAAGAATTAGTTATACCCATTGTTGCAGGATGTATAGAAGTGGCTGAAAACCCACAAACCCTGCTCCTACCATATCTAAATCTAAAACCCCCTGACCTTGATGGGTGTGATAAAACAGGCCTTCCTGCTACCAAATCTTTTATATAAACAGGGGCTCCGGTTTTTGACTCTCCTCCTTCTCTTTTCTCATGTAATTCAATATACTCTTTTAAAAAATCCCAACCAGTTGATTTTATTCCAGCTTCTTTCGCTCTATTCAACAATCTAAAACCTTTTGCAGCTTTCTGAGCTAATCCTTCTGAAAAAGTTAGGCACATTCCCCCCCTTATAAAATTTGTCTCTACTCTTTCCAAATCTTTATAATTTGAGACCTCTTTTTTTTCAGTTGGTTCACCATCTATTTGTATGGGTAAATTCCTTGCCAAAAATTCTATTTCTTCTTCAGTTGGAAGATATTGTAAATTAGTAACCCTTTCATGATAATCATAATTTTCAATAATATACCTTTTAACCTCCTTCTCTGTTGGATCATATTTTGCATATCCAAATAATTCCCTTAAATAATCAATTATCAATAAAACAAGACATGTTGCAGTTGTTCCTGCACTTCTAATTGGTCCAGAAAAATAAGCACAAAAATAATCCTCGCCCTTCTTTGTTTTTTTCAGTTTAAGGTTTGTAAAACCCTCTATTGGACTAGCAACAACACCCAAGGTATTATAAGCAAACCCCACCCTTATCCCCGCCTCAATCGCCTCAAGCATTGAAGAAAACTTACAAAATTTTTGTTTTGCTACCTCTTCTGCAATTTTAAAAGAAATTGTAGGATCTAATTTTCCATATTCTTTTTCTAATTCCAAAATCCTATTTATTAATTTCTTGTTTTCAGCTAATTGGGGGTAAAGGGAAGAAACCAAACCAACAGATTTTTCAGCTAAACTTTTAGCAAGAGGTATTTCAACCTCTTCACAAGGATCTAAACCTTTTTTCCTAGCTTTCTCTGCCACTCCATATTCCCTTCTTACTTGTTTTTCCAAATCTTTAAAATATTTTTCCATTTAAACCTCAAAATCTAATAATTTTATTTGCCTTGTTTTTAGATTAAACAAAGGGATTTTACAGGTCTCTGGTTTATGTCCTAATTTCTCTTGAAATGGTGTGATTGATTGCCAGCAGGAATTGCACACAACAAGAATGTTATTATAAATATCAATATCTGTATGGTGAAATTCCCCTACAGTTATTATGTCTGGAACCTCTTTTATTAGTAAAAAATCCCTTTCAGTAGGTATATAAGTTACTGAAGAATGCATTGAAGCAAGATGTCTCCTTTTTAATGCCTCAATAACTATTTTAGCTGGCCGGCTATACGGCTCTTTCATTCTTAAGCTTTCAATTTCATTTGCAAAAGAATTCATACCTGACCCATGATACATTAAAATTTTAATAGAATTTTTTCCATCATTTATATCTATCATTGCTGGATTGCTCACTAAAGTAACATTTTCAAGATTATGTAATGGCTCTCCATATCTTGGATCAATTAAAGGTTGTGGCTCTGCTACTCTAACAGCATCGTGATTTCCAGGGATAATTATTATTTTTATATCTTTCCTTATTTTCCTAAGATATTTCGCAACTTCTTCGTATTGCCCTCTTATATCTTTTATTTCTAATTCATCGTATTGAGAAGGATAAACTCCAACCCCATCCACCAAATCTCCAACAATTAAAATATATTTTACTTTTCTTGCCTCTTTTTTTTGTTCTTCATTTCCCTCTTCGCAATTAACCCATTTTATAAATTTTTCAAATTCCTTTCTCTTAAAATTTTTAGAGCCAATATGCATATCAGATAAAAATAAAAGATTGGCATCCACATTTAATGAATGTTTTTCTCCCAGATAACATTCAGGATAAATTATATCATTAGCAAAAAGAATTTGATTGTCTCCAAAACCTTTTATTCCTAAAATATCGTCGACAAGCACATCTTTTGCTTTTTCATACAACTCTTTTTTGTCTTTATTTATTAAAACATTCAATTTCCCACTTAAATCTTCTACTTCTAAAAAAATATTTTTATTTTTTGTTATTCTTTTATCAAGAACCATACCAATAATAGAAATTGCTTGCCTGCTCTTGCTTATCTTTCCTATAGACGACAAATTTTGTAATTCTTTTCTTCCTTGTAAAAAACTTTTTATCTCTAAATAACGATTCCTAAAATAATTAACAAAATCATCTACTTCTATTTTCTTTGTTTGATTAGGAACAGAAAAAATAACCTTTACATCGCTTTCTTCTTTCTTGTCCTCCTTTATTTTTTTATCATTTGCTTTAATGCTTGTTTCTCTTTCAATTTCAAGAGTTATCCCCAGATTTATTTTTAATTTCTCTACTAAAGTTTTATTATCTAATAGCTCTTTTATTTTATTAACATTCCTTGAGATTACAGATTTTGTAATAACTCTTTCTTTTAAATTTGCGATTTTTTCTATAAAATCTTTTGCTGTTTCCAAATCAAACTCACTTAAAAAATTAAGTGTCTCTTTATCTAGTAAAATTCCTTTTTCTAAACCAAGTTTAAGTATTTCTTTTTTTACCATAATAACCTAATTTTATTTTTAATAAAATTATTTTTGATTTTCTCTTTTTTATCCAGCCAACCTAATATAAATCAAGACTTTGCTTCAAAATTTCTTTTATTTTTTCTAAATTTTTTTGTGGAATTGAAAGTTTAATTTCCCTTGTCCTTCCGTGCCTCCCTTTACTTATCACTCTCGCATTTATCAAACCCAACATATCAATCTCTGCAATTATATCTGAGATTCTTCTCTGTGTTAAAATCTCCATCTTGCATTTCCTGCATAAATCATGATAAACATTATAAACATCTCCTGTAAATATTTTCTCATTCCCATTTTCAGTTAATTTTATTATAGACAACAAGGTTAATTGAAATTGTTTTGGTGCTGCCTCTGCCACCTGGATAATTTTATCTCTATCAATTTTCTGGTTAGCTTTATCAACATGCTCAATTTTTATTTTTTTGCTTCCTTCTCTTTCAGCTAATTCTCCAGCAATTCTAAGTAAATCTAGAGCCCTTCTTGCATCTCCGTGTTCCCTTGCTGCATAAGCTGCACATTTTGCAATAACTCCACTTTCCAAAATACCTTTCTTAAATGCCCTGTTTGCTCTCTCTTTCAAGATTTCTTGCAATTGCAAAGCATTATAAGGAGGAAAAACAATTTCCTCCTCACTTAACGAACTCCTAACTCTCGGGTCAAGAGAATCAAGAAATTTTAAATCATTACTTATTCCGACCAAACTAATTTGTGAACTAGCAAGCTCTGAATTTAATCTTGTTAAATTATAAAGAAAATTATCTGAAATTTTTTTAACTGCTTGATCAATTTCATCTAAAACAACAACAATAAGTTTTTTCTCTTGCTCAATTATATCTATGAATTTATTATAAACCTGGTCTGTTGGTAAGCCTGTTGCAGGAACATTGCTTCCAAACTTCTTTATCAGCTCTGCCAAAATTCTATATTCAGTATCAGAAACTTTCCTTAATTTACAATTTATATACTCTACTTTCAAAGGTAAAGAACTTTTTTTCGCTCTTTTTAACATCTCATTTCTTACATATTGTATAGAAAGTGTCTTTCCAGTCCCTGTTTGCCCATAAATAAACAAATTGCTTGGCCTTTCACCTCTCAAAGAAGGGGCAAGAATACTTGCCACTTGCTCTATCTGCTCATCTCTATGGGGAATATTATCTGGATTGTAAGATGTTTGCAAAACAAATTTATTTTCAAAAACACTATTTTTAGAAAGATTATCAAAAATTTTGTTTATTTGAATAGGCATTTTTCCTCCTTTAATTTAAAGTATAAATTTTTCGGAAGAATATTTTATAAATTTATATGTTTTGGATAATATATGTCACACCATCATTTCTTATGGAAAATAAAAGAACAAAAAATTATCGTCGATAATTGACTAATAGTATCACTTAAAAATTAAAAAATGTTAAATTTTCATTTTTTATTTCCTATGGAAATTTTTTATATAATATAAAACATTTTTTAAATTAAATATATTATAAAGAATATAATATAAAATATATTTTCTATAAATTTTTTTATAAAATATATAATAAATTAAATATAATTAAGAACTTAATTTTTATCTAATTTTATACTTCTATAACTAAATTAATCTTATAATAATTTATTAATTTTTTGTAACTATTCTATTATATTATATATTATAATTATTATATTATATATATTATATTATAAAAAAATTTATAAATAAAAATAAAACCAAATCAACCAAATTGCTTTTTAAATCTTTCTAAATTTTTTAAAAAATTTCCA
>CAYZDX010000016.1:7372-10589 GCA_964477565.1 Candidatus Woesearchaeota archaeon
TTTTAACATAAAACAATTTAAATTTATCACTTCAAAATAAACCAGAAAAATTAATAAAAAACAAAAACTCTTATTTTTCTACTTAAATCTTTCATAATTTTTTGTTCATAAAATCTTTTAGAATTATTAACAATAATTCATCATCAATTAAATTTTTCTTAACACAAAATCAAACCAATTTATATATAATAAACACCATAGAAAAGTTTATAAAGAATTTTAAATTTCAGTTAACATGATTGAAAAGAAACCTTTCAGTTCACTTATTGGAAAACTGGTTGTAACAAAAGAAGGTAAAAGACTGGGGGTAGTAAAAGATATAACATTTGAAACAAGAGTTGGCGAGCTTATACAATTGGTTGTTAAAGATCCCACACCTTATGTCAAAAATTTAAATTTAGAAATAACAAAAGATAAGGAAGTTCTCTTACCATATAATGCAATAATTGCTGTTGGAGATTTTGTTGTTGTTTCAGAAGAAGATTTAATCTGAAACCAGAAACTTTAAAAAACTAATTTCTTTTAATTTTAAAATGCAAATTGCAGGATTTAATTTTGAAAAAATATTAATAGAAAAGAAAAAGAAACCTGAGGGCAAAGTCAGTGTTTCTTCTGATATAAATATAAAATCAATTGAAGAAGAAAAAGTTAATGGAATGAAAGAAAATAAAATTCTAAAAATTAATTTTGAGTTTAAAGTTATCTATAAACCTAATATAGCTGAAATACTACTTCAAGGATTTATTCCATTAATAACAGAAAAAGAAGAAGCTAAAAAAATTTTAAAAGATTGGAAAAAGAAAATAATAGCAGAAGAAACAAGGATGTTTCTTTTTAATTTTATATTTACAAAATGTAATATTAAAGCTTTGCAATTAGAAGAAGAAGTCAATCTTCCAACCCACATCCCCCTCCCCAAAATCAGACCCCAAAATCAAGATTCTAAAAGAAATTATGCAGGCTAAATTTTTATTATAAATAATTTTAATATTCACTCAAAAAGCATTCTAAAATATTTACATAAACCATTACATTCAAGAAAAAGGAAAATCAGTTAATTTTTCAGAGATTTGATTTTAATTAATAAACAAATTTAACAGTTTTATTTAAAAATAGGAAATTTAATTTTAAAACACCTAAACTAAATTATTAAATCTTAAAACCAAATAAATTCTAATTTTCTAATTATTAATAAACTTTTTATTTTCTTTTTACTTTAAATTTTAATGCCCGAGTCGCATAATGGTATTGCACTGGCCTCGAGTATTTTATAGAAAGCCAGGCCCTTTGGGCATCCAGGTTCGATTCCTGGCTCGGGCGTAATTACAAAAAGAAATTGTAGTAACTATAAAAGAGATACATTTATAAATATAAAAATCCTAAAATTAATATGGAGATAAGGAAAATTAAAATAATCTTGTTTATAGTTTTTATTATATCTTTAATTATGAGTTTTCTTATTTGTAAAATTCTTTATAATAATCTTTTGATTTTTTTAATAATTGCTATTATCATAAATGTCATTTTTCTTTTAATTCTCGCAAATTTAAAACCAAAAACAAACCTACACGAATTAAAAGAAATAAAAAAAGAAGTCATTAAAGAAGTAGAGGTCCCTAAAAAAGAAATAAAAGAAGAGGAATTAATTGGCTCCCCAGAACAAAAGAAATTTCACAAGAAATCTTGTAGATATGCAAAAAACATAAAAGATAAAGAAAAGGGAACAAAAGAGTATTTTAGAAAAAAAGGTTATAAAGCATGCAAAGTTTGTAAGCCATAATTTAAAAATTCTTAAATTTAAAATGCCCCTAGACATGCGAACCCAAGAACTTGCGAAAATAGTTGTAAGATATTCAGTAGCTGTAAAACCAAAAGAAAAAGTTGTCATAGCTGGTGGCTCTGAAGCCTTGCCATTTTTAACTGCACTTTACAAAGAAATAATCTTAGCAGGAGCTTATCCAATAGTCAAAGTTTCTCTTCCTAATGTAACAGATTTCTTTTATAAGTATGCCCAAGAACACCAGTTAAAATTTTTCCCTCAATACTGGTTTAACACAATAAAGGAAGCCCAAGCTTATATAGGAATAGACACAGATGAAAATACAAGACAGCTTACTTCTATTGATTCTAAAAAAATAACAATGAGGCAGAAAATTCTTAAGCCAATATCAGATTATATAGTAAACACAAGAGAAAAAATAAGGAGAGTAACAGTAGCTTACCCTTGTTTAAGCCACGCTCAAGAAGCTGAAATGTCTCTAACAGAATGGGAAAATTTTGTATATAAAGCATGTCTTATAGATTGGAAAAAATTTTCCAAAAGATTGAGAAAAATTAACAAGAGATTTGAAAAAGGAAAAGAAGTTTATCTTAAAGGTAAGAATGTAGATCTAAAATTTTCTATAGCTGGAAAAAATTCAGTTGCAGACGATGGCAAGGAGAATATGCCCGGAGGAGAAATATTTATGGCTCCTGTTCGCGAATCTTTAAACGGCTGGATAAAATTTGAATATCCAAGAATATATTCTGGAAAGAAAATTTCTGGAGTGTATCTTAAATTTAAAGATGGTAGAGTAGTTGAATATGACGCAGAAGAAGGAAAAGAGCTATTAAAAGCTATTCTCGAAACAGATAAAAACTCTTCTTATGTAGGCGAATTTGGAATCGGTTGTAATCCAAACATAACCTCTTATTCCAATAATCTTTTATTTGATGAAAAGATAGCTGGTACAATACACCTTGCTCTCGGAATGGCATATAAAGAAAATGGTGGCGGCAATGATTCAGCCATACATCTTGACATTGTTAAAGATATGTCAAAAGCTTCTATCATACTTGACAGCAAGATAATTCAGAAAGATGGTAAGTGGAGGATTTAAATTAACCCCCTATTCAACTATTCTCACTCAACTAACCTCCCAACCTTTTTTAACTTTCCAAAATCTAAAACCTCATCAACATCAATAGGAACATAAACTTCAAAATTCTTCAACTTAAAGTTAAACTCAGAAGCAAGATTAGTCTTTTCCATACCAACATCTTGCCCCTCTATTAAAGGAAAAAAACTTGGCAAAATCACAACTTCCTTGCCTTTCCACTTGCCAACTAAAAAACATTTGTAAATTTCAGATTTCGCGCCCTCTCTTATTGTGATAGCAGGATGTAGATGTCCGAGAATAAGAGTTTTAATTTTCTTATCTAAACATTTAGGGAAAGA
>CAYZDX010000017.1:0-10572 GCA_964477565.1 Candidatus Woesearchaeota archaeon
AGAAATATCCTGATTCAAATGTAAAGCTGAAACATCTTTTCCATCGTCGCCATATTTAAACTCAACAATATTATCGCTTGCATCCCTAACTGTTCCATCATATGCTACTTTTAGGTCTTGTAAAGCATTTGCTAATCTCCTATATAAATAACCAGATTTAGGAGTTCTCAATGCAGTATCCATAAGGGCGTCCCTACCAGTCATTCCTCCAAAGAAAAACTCATAAGGTTCCAATCCATCTAAATAAGAATTATAAATAAATCCCCTTGCTTTTGGTGATAAATCATTTTCCTTGAAAAAAGGTAAAGTTCTGTTTGTATATCCCAAAGAGATACGTTTTGCCCATAATGCCTGCTGCCCTACACTACATGCTATCTGGGTTATATTAAGAATATTACCTCTTGCTCCCGACATAATCATTGCATTTACAGGATTATTTTTTGGAAACTCTTTCTTAACTATATTGCCAATTTTTGTTCTTATCTCATTTAATGCTTGTAGGATTTTTATTTCTCTACTCTCCTCAAGCGTTTTTCCCGGTATAGGTTCTAATTTGTTTTCATAATACGCATTAATTATCTGTTGAGTTTTATTTTCAGCATCTTTTATTATTTTTTCTGTTTCTTTTTTTGTCTTTTCATTAACTTTCATGTCATATAAAGAGATAGAAAAGCCTCTTCTTGACAAATAAGTTAATCCTAAAATAAATGCCTTATTTAGTATGTCAAGAGTTTTTTCTCTTCCTACAACCCTATCAAGTTCTTGAATAAGTTTTGCATCTTCCACACCAAAAGAATTTTGGTCTATTATTCCCTTCAAAATTTTTCCTTCTTTAATAACCAACTCTTCTTCTGCAGATTTAATTTTTGTTTTAAAATTTATTTTTGGAAGTAAAGAGGAAAATAAATCTAATCCAGAAATTTTATTTTTGAATTTTTTAATCTCGCCAGCTTCATAAAGAATTTGAGATGCTTCTTTTCCTTCAAGCAGGGCTTGACTTAAAAAATAATTGCCAGTTATAGAATCATCAATACATCCCAACAAATTTGTGTTATTTTTTGCACTAATTAAATTTTGATTTACATTGAGTAGGGTTATTGCTTCACTTCTCGCTTCTTCATTTTGTGGGGAATGCACATTCATCTCATCCCCATCAAAATCAGCATTATAAGGATGACATACTGCAGGATGTAGCCTAAATGTGGCATAAGGTAAAACCCTCACAAAATGCGCCATTAAACTTTGTTTATGTAAAGAAGGATGTCTATTAAACAAAACTATATCACCATCTTGTAAATGCCTTTCCACAATATAACCTGGCTCTAATTCCTCCAGGATTTCTTCTTTTAAGTCAGGAGTTATTTTTTTACGTTTGCCATCTGGCCTTATAATATAATTAGCTCCGGGATAATCTTCATTTCTGATTAGCTCTTTCAATCTTTCTATATTTAAGGAATTAACTCTTTCTGCTACAGTTAATATCTTTGCAATCTCAACTGGAACACCAACCTCGTTGATTTTTATAAAAGGATCTGGACTTATCACACTTCTCGAAGAAAAATTAACTCTTTTTCCAGCAAGGTTATGCCTTATTCTTCCTTCTTTTCCTTTAATTCTTTCAGTTATAGTTTTTAAGGGCTGTCCAGATCTATGCCTTGCTGGTGGTATCCTCGCTATAGTATTATCAAAAAAAGTTGTAACATGATATTGTAATAAATCCCATAAATCCTCTATAATTACTTCTGGAGCTCCTGCATTTAGGTTCTCCCATAATCTTTGATTTGCTCTTATTATGTCCCCTAATTTATGCGTTAAATCATCTTCACTTCTCTCCCCAGATTCAAGAGTTATTGATGGCCTTACAGTTACAGGAGGAACTAAAAGCAAAGTAAGAACAGCCCACTCTGGACGAGTTGATTGAGGATTAATCCCAATTAATTTTAAATCTTCGTCAGGAATCTTCTCAAGAATTTCGCGGATTTCTGTAGGAAAAACCCTCCTCTTGCCAAATCTGAAAGTTGTTGGTTTTTCAAGTTTAACTTTCTCTTGCTCCTCATTACAATAAGGGCATTTTTTAACATCTTTTGCCTTCTTCACCCTCTCGCTAATTTTTTTATTCTTCTCTAAATCTTTCTCACTTAACAAGATTCTTCCACAGCTTTTACAAAATCTTCTTAGAATCATCTCAACAAGAGGAACATATTTCACATGCATTACTGGCCTAGCCAATTCGATACTCCCCGGATGTCCTAAACATTCTTTTAAAGTTCCTCCACATGTCCTACACCTCATCCCCGGCTCTATAACCCCCATCCTTAAATCCATTAATCCGCCATCAACAGGATAGCCATCTACATCATATAGTTCAGGAGTGATTATTTTTGCAGCAGAGATTTTTTTAATCTCTTCTGGACTAAATAAACCAAATGCTAGTGCTTTAACTTGTTTTCTTATCACATTTAACATTTTACTCATACTTATTTTTTAATTCAAATTTTGTTTTTAAATGCAAACCTTGTAATTCTTCTAATAAAAGTTTAAAAGCATAAGATATCTCAACAGCCTCTGCATTTTCACTTTTACATAGAGGACATGTAACCTTATTTTTTATATGATTTTCTATAGCAATAGAACCGCACCTTTCACATATATGCACAACTACTTTATCTGAATCATACCTTTCCTTTAATAATAAAGATGCTCCATGAGCTACAAGAGCTTGTTGCTCCATTTCTCCTAATCTTAAAGCCCCCCCTTTTGCTCTTCCCTCTATTGGCTGTCTTGTTAAAAGCTGAACTTTTCCACTTGCACGGGCATGCATTTTATTTCTTACCATATATTTAAGCTTCAAATAATACATGTCCCCCACAAATATCTTGGCTTCCATCATCTTTCCGCTAATTGGGTCATACATAACCTCTTTACCATCACTTCTAAAACCTAACTCCACTAATTTTTTTTCAAATTCTTCAATTTTATTTTTAGAAAATGCTGTTCCATCAATTTCTTCTCCTGCAATACATCCAACTTTTCCAGCCAATAATTCAAGAAGATATCCAATACTCATTCTGCTTGGAATTCCATGAGGATTAAAAATAATATCTGGCTTGATTCCTCTCGCTGTAAAGGGTATATCTTCCTCTGGGATTATCGCTCCGATAACTCCTTTTTGTCCGTGTGGTGCAGAAAATTTGTCTCCTAACTCTGGATTTCTAAAATCTCTTGTTCTTACTTGAACTATTTTGTTTCCTTCTTCATCCAAAGTTACAACAACAAAATCAATAACACCCTTTTCTTCCTGCCTTATTACTGAAGAAGATTCCTTTCTTGTTCTTATAGTTATTTCTCTTGCTTCTGATAAGAATTTAGGAGGGGAGGTTTTTCCAATCACTACTTCTCCTTCATTTAATTTTGCCTCAGGATATACAATTCCATCATCTTCCAAATACCTATAAGCTTCTTCTGTTTTATATCCAGAAGTATCTTTTTCAGGAATTCCTATTTCATCTTTTAGATTTCCTGCATAATGTAATTCTACAGAACTATATGGCCTAAAATAAGTACTTCTTCCCATCCCCCTATCAACACTTCCTTTATTGACAATTATGGCATCTTCTAAATTATACCCCTGATATGTCATTAAAGCTACTACAAGATTTTGCCCTGCTGGACATATATTTAAAGTATCATAAACAAAACTCTTTACTACTGGTTTTTGTGGGTAATGTAAGATAGATACATCAGTATCCATTCTAACAGGGAAATTTAAAGAATAAATTCCCAAGCCTTGTTTTAAAGTTTTGCTTCCCCTCAATAATCTTGGAGGGTGGTCATGATTAGCATAAGGAACAAGAGAGGTTATTATTCCGAGACACGCAACTTTGTCTATCTCGAGATGTGTATGTTCTGGGGTTATCTCATCTTCAGACAGGGCGACTAAAGCATTTTCTTCTTCACTTGCATCTAAATACTCAATTATTCCTTCTCTTAATAAGTCATCCCAACTTAATTTTCCTTCTTCAACTGCCTTTTTATATTCCTCGGTCAACTTACTCTTCCCGTTCTCAACAATAATAAGAGGTCTTATCACTCTTCCAACATCCGTAGAGATATAAATAGTATCAACCGATTTATCCAACCTTATACTCATCTCTTTCGGAAAATTATTTTTTCTTCTTTCTTCTCTAACATTCTTAACAAATTCTTCTCCATTAGTAACACTTCCAATAAACCGCCCATTGAAAAAAATATCATATTCATTTTGTTCAGCAGTATGTTCTTCCATTCCCAAACTCTTTAATTTTTCGAAAAACTCCTCCTCGTCCAATTCTATTGTTGTAGAAATTCTTGCTAACAAAGCTAAATTTTTTCTCAATCCAATTTCTGTTCCTTCTGGTGTTTCAATTGGACAAAACCTTCCGTAATGAGTGGGATGTAAAGTTCTCGCTAAAAAACTTGCTTGTGCTCCAGATAAAGCGCTAGAAACTCTTTGTAGTTGTGATAATATTGACAAGTAATTTGTTTTATCCATATTCTGCGTTACTCCTGTTCTTTCTCCAATCCAAGAGCCTGTTGCTATTGCTGATTTTATTCTATGTGTGAATAAGGTTGATTTAGCAACTGTCTTCAATGAATAAAATTTTCTTCTCCTTACAGTTTTTGAAAGAGAATACCTTATATCTCTAACAAGGATATTCAAATTTACCCTTAACAAATCTGAAAGGAGGTCGCCAGACATCCTCACCCTCTTATTAGCATAATGGTCCTTATCAGTATAAGTCTCTGGATTTTCTTTTGCAATAAGGAATTGTTTAATAAATTTACATAGGGTAATTGCTTTCTCAATTCTATCTTTTTTATCTGTCCCAATGTGGGGCATAAAATAATTATCAATCCTTTGATTAATTCTTCCCAGAATTTCTTTTTTAGTTCCTTGCAAATTTGTTTTTTCAGCAAGCCACATCATCGCTTCTTCCACTGTCCCTATATTTGAGAATTCATAAAGATTAACAACCATACTATCACTTTCTTTTCCTACATATTTTGAAATATCTGCCTCTTTAATCATTCCCAAAGCTTTTAATAATATTATAATAGGTATATTTCTAAATCTGGAGAAAGTAACTTCAATTATCCCCTCTTTATTTTCTTGAATTGCTATAGGAATTCTGTAAGCTCCTCTTTGAGAAAAAAGCCTCAACATCAATTTTCCAGCTCTTTCTTCTAAAAAGGGCTGGTTAGCAGCCAAATCTTCTGATAAAACCATAACTCTTTCATTACCATTAATAATAAAATATCCGCCAGTATCTAATGGATCTATATAGTTTGCCTCCATTTCCTCTTTGGTCATACCATAAGTATTACACACCTTACTTTTAACCATAACAGGAATTCTCCCTATTTCAACATCCTGGGTTTCACTATAATCTTCTTTCTTAATAGATATTTCCAGAAAAATAGGGGCAGAATAAGTAAGATTCCTTAATCTCGCTTCAGTGGGAGTTATAAGATTTATTGAACCGTCGGCTTCTATAATATTTGGTTTTTCAATCCTTATCTTTCCAAGTTTTATTTCAACATCTTCTTCTTTTTCCTCTAAGTTTTTATTTAAATCATCGACAATCTCTTGCATTCTTTTTTCTACAAAATCATTAAAAGAAAGGATATTTGACTCTATAAGAGAGTGTTCTTGTAAATATTTTTTAACAAGTAAGTGGCTTTCCATATTAAACAACAACCCGATAATAAATTACAATTTTATCTCCTTCTTTTCTTTCAATTTTTATCATATCTCCGACTTCCACTCCTTCTGGAAGTGCTGGGTCTTCTTTCTTAATTTTAGGGAGTTGTGCCAAGGAGATATTATATTTCTCAAGCAATTTATCAACTTCTTCTTTTTTAATTTTAGAATGTTTTGGCTGGAGAACATGCATTTTATTTTGGATTTTTAAATTTAATTAATTTCTATTGTTAGTTATAGCATATTTCCAAGTACAACTTAACAATACTAAAAGTAGGTAAGAAAGGGTTTTTAAACTTTTTGGTTTTAAAAAGAAAACATTAGAAAAACCAAAATCTAAGAAAAATTCATCGGAACTAAAAATAAAATCTTGCTATTATTTAGCAAGAATTTCTAAAATATCTTTTACTATAAGATTTAAAAACCTAAATTCATATAAATTTAAATGTTAAAATTACTATTTATATTAATTTTAATACTGCTGTCTGTTCCTTCTGGCTACTTATTAGCTTATTTATGTAGAGATGAACTTATTGCAGGAAGAAAATATTTTAAACTCCTTACCTTTATCTCGTCCTTACTTGCTGTAATTTTTTTATTTTTAAATTTAACAATCTCTCTCACCCTTCTGGTTATTTCTATTTTAAGTTCAATCAGCTTAATTAAAAGTTATGATAAAAAGTTTGTTAAAAACTAGATTAAAATGTTATATTTAATTGGTTTGGGTTTAGATAAAAAAGGGATAAGTTTAGAAGCCTTAGAAATTTGTAAAAAAGTTGAGAAAATTTATCTTGAAAATTACACAATAGAATTTCCTTATAATTTAAAGGAGCTTGAAAAAGTAATAGGAAAAAAAATAACTCCTTTAGAAAGAAAAGAAGTTGAATCTGAAAATCTTGTTAAAGAAGCTTCGAAAAATAATGTGGCATTATTAATTTATGGCTCTCCCCTTTTCGCCACCACCCATATTTCCTTAATTCTTGAATGTATTAAAGATAATATAAAGTATAAAGTATTATATAATGCCTCTATATTCGACGCAATAGGGGAAACTGGTTTACAACTTTATAAATTTGGAAAAATCACAAGCCTGCCTTCTTGGAAAGAAAACTATAAACCAAAAAGTTTTCTTAAAGTTTTAGAAGAAAATAAAAAAATAAATTCTCATACCTTAATTCTCGTCGATATAGGCCTAACTTTTTCTGAAGCTTTAAAACAACTTGAAACTGCTTGTAAAAAAATAAAAATTGATAAAATTTTAGTCTGCTCAAATCTTGGAACAAAAGAAAAAAAAATTTTCTATGGAACAATAAAAGAGTTAAAGAAAAAAGATGTTTTGCCTCCTTTTTGTTTTATCATTCCTTCAAAACTTCATTTTTTAGAAGAAGAATTCTTGAATCTTTTAACTTCTTAATTTTTTTAAAGTTCCTGAAACTTTTAAAACTTCGATATCAGAAAGAAATAATGCTGCCTTTATTTTTTCTACCTCCTTCCTATTCACTGCAAGAATGTTTTTACTAACAAAAACAGGACAAGCTTTAGCATAACCCAAAATACCAACATAATCAAGAATTGCTTCTTCAACTTTTGATTTTGGTCCCCTGAAGAGCAGATATCTTTTCTTTTCCCTCATACTTTTTTTTAAAATTCTCTCTTTTTTTCTTTTCATTTTATCTCAACTTCTACACATTTTCCATTTTCATATTTACATTTAGTTGCTTTACAATTATAAACTGCAAGGCAAAAAAGATTTTCACTACAATTTTCTAATTTCTCTCTCCAAATTTTTGCTTCACTTTCCAACATACATCTCTCCTCCCCACCCATCTGACATGGACAACATGTAACCTGTTGTTTAACACATTTTTCCTTGGATTTATTAAGTAAAGAAAATGTTAAAATCAATGAAAAAAGAACAGCCAATAAAATAAGTAAAAAAAGTCCCACTTCGCTAATCTTAATTTTTTTGTTTTGCATTATTATAAAAAGAGATTTAAATTAAAAAACTTTTGTTTTTTTAATTCTTTAATTTTTCCCTCGTGAAATTAAGAAATAAGCTTTCTATCCAATTCATTATGAACCAAAACAATGGTTTGAGAGGAAAAATAGGTTTTATTTCCAACTGAAATTTTCCTTGTTTTATTTTTTAATCTTTTTAATTCTTTTTTTGGCAAACCTTCTTCTGAACCTAAAATAAAAACAGAATTCTCCAATTCTTCTTTTTTTAAACTCCTTATATCCTCTCCATCTTTATCTAAAACATAAATTTTTTTCTTTTCTCTTAACATTTCTTCAATTACTTTGAAAAAACTTTTTTTCTCAATAAAACATCCTGGAAATATCTCGGTTTTTTTACCTTCTTTGTATTTAAAAAGCATTCTTTTAATCAATCCTGAAATATCTTTTTTACTTATCACATTCTTAATCTTTGAATTAAAAATGATGTGGCGGGGAGGGGTTGGTGGGCCATAAAAAACCAAATGTAATTTTACATCATCTCTTATAGCATTAGAAATAAAAAAAGCATGGATAATAACATTACAAACAATATCCATTCTTCCTGCTTTCATTAAATCTTTAAAATTTCCAGAAGTCCTTGCTTTAGATGAAAAATATATAAATTCCCTCACCATCTAATTGATTAGTTTAATTTATATTTAAATTTTAGCAATTCCAAATCTCAAGAATTAGTGATTATTTTAAGAACTTTCCAAGATTCTCTTCAAATTGTTCAGAGGTCATTGCCCCTGTGAATCTCTCAATCTCTTTACCATCTTTAAAAATAACAAAAGTTGGAATTGACATTACACCATACTTAGAAGCAATTTCAGAATTATCATCAACATTAATTTTAGCAAAATTTATTTTTCCTTTAAATTTTTCTTCTACTTCATCCAAAATGGGGGCCATCATTAAACAAGGCATACACCATTCTGCAAAGAAATCTATTACAGTCAAACCATCTTTAATTCTTTTATAAAATTCTTTTTCAGTTATCTCTTCTACCATTTTTACCTTGATATTAATTCTTCAGAAAAATGGCTTTATAAATATTTCTAATTTTTATTATGGGCTTCCAAGAAACATTTGTCACCACCTAAAATAACTTCTCAAATGCAAAATAAATCTCTGCAGAAGTCTTATTTTCAAGACTAGAATGGGGTCTGAAATGATTATATCTCATTCTAAAAAGTTCTAATCATTATTTAGGGGTTCTTATTGTAAACTTCATATCCATACTTAACTTTCAGTATTCTCCTGCATTGTGAGTAAGAGTGGTGCTTTACTTTTAACTTAAAGAATTTCTTTCTAATTTTTTCATGGAAGAAATGTAGTTTTATTAAATATAAAACTAATAGTAACAATATCATTAGGATATACACTAATTTTTATTTTACAAGATTTTTATAATTGATATATGCAAATTATAATAATTATTAGTACATAAAGATAGCTTTTTATTGATTCATTAATATTATACAGATTCATAGATTCGCTATTTAGACCGTAAATTCCATAATAATCCTAAAATTAAAAACCAAATAATTAATAATTCTTATTAAAATATAAAATCTAAATTAAAAAATAAAGAATCTAGATATAAAATTCTATTTATTTTCTTCTTTTTGTTGTTGCTCTACTTACTCTCGTTACATTGCCCTCTTTTTTCTGTTTTGTTTTCTTAACAGATAAGACATAAACCACAATTACTACTATCAAAATTAATAAGGAAATCCCAACCCATAGATAAGGAAATTCCTTTTCTACTTCTTCTTCTGTAACTAGTACATCAAATGATGCTCCAACACCAATACCCATAGTGACCCCTCCTCCTTCATCAACTGGCACTGTATCTACACGCAAAGTTATATGATAAGGTCCTGTAGCATTTTTTGGAATACTAATCCTTAAAGGAAGTTTTGTATCATATGTATTTGCCTTGACAACAAAAGATGTTTTAGGTAATGTTGCTATTTCACTTCCCTCAATAAGTTTTGCAACTGCTTTCACATCTTCATCTGTATCCATGTTTTGCAATTCAAAATAAATTGTCCTTGTTTCTCCTCTTGCCATTTCTAAAGGACGCTTTGAATGATACCTACTCATCACACCAAAACCTAAAACACTATTTATTAAACAAATTGTTACTAACAAGATTGTGATTAAAACTTTTGATTTCATTTTATTTATACAAAGGATATTGTCCATTGACCTCCTGTATAATCAGTTGAATATGTTTGAGATGCAATATTAGGTACATCTGGGATACAATAATATATTGTTTCTTGTCCTGCCCCCCCACCAGCTGATAAATTTCCTGGATTTGTATCACTCATAGCTAACTCAACTGATGTTCCATTTTGAAGAGTTATACCGCTACATTCTTGTCCATCTGTTGTATGAACTGTAAAGTTAGCTGCATCCATATAAATATTTGTCATATCCTCTCCATATAAATTTTTTGCAATAATTTTTACTGTCCCATCATAATTTCCAGTATTATTAACTGTGGTTGGATCATTTCCAGCTCCTTGGTCAGTAGCTCCAGGACTCAAAGAGCTCCATGTAATTTGATTTGGTGAAATTTTAAGAGCTATTGTCTGCCCATACTCAAAAGTTGTTGAAGTATTATAACTCCAGGAACCAGAACCATAATCTCTTCCTTTAACATTAATTGTCCATGTTCCATTTGAATCCCAATACCACATGCTTATAGTGCAAGAATAATTTGCTGTATTTGAATCAATATCATTAACCCAGACACAGCTATTATTTACTCTCGTAGTTCCTCCATAAGAAAAATTAGCTGACACACTTGAATCATTTAAATC
>CAYZDX010000018.1:0-5987 GCA_964477565.1 Candidatus Woesearchaeota archaeon
GTTTTCAGAAGCAACTTCAAAAATTTTCTCCCAATCAGCTTCTATTCCCTCTCTGCTGCCGATTAAACGAGAAGTAGGGTGTGCAAGAATTTTAACATACCTATTTTTCAAAGCTTTAAGAATCCTTTCTGTCATCTCTGCCTTTGACATTTTGAAGTTTGAATGTATTGCGGCAATAACAACATCCAAATTTTTCAAAACTTTATCAGAATAATCAAGTTTTCCATTTTTTAGAATATCGACTTCACTTCCTTTTAATATTTTAATTTTAAAACTTTCTTTAATTTTATCAATTTCTTTCAACATATTTTTTAATTCTTTTTCATCTAATCCTCTTGCAATTCTCGAAGATTTTGAGTGGTTTGTTATAGCAATATATTTATAATTTAATTTTTCAGCATAACTAGCAACTTCTTCTATACTATTCTTTCCGTCAGAATGTTTTGTATGGATGTGTAAGTCTCCTTTAATATCTTTTAACTCAATTAATTTTGGTATTCTTCCTTTTTTTGCTAATTCTAACTCTCCTCTATTTTCCCTCATTTCAGGAGGGATATAAGAAAAACCAAGTTTTTTATAAATCTCTTCTTCATCCCCCACCTTAATTTTTTTTCCTCTTCTCTTAAATAAGCCATACTCATTCAACTTATAACCTTTTTTTATTGCAACTTTTCTCAATTCAATATTATGCTGCTTATTTCCTGTAAAATATAACAAAGCTGCTGGGTATTCTTCTTCTTTGAAAACTCTTATATCTACTTGCGTATTATCTTTCAGGATTATAGTACTTCTTGTCGTCCCTTTTAATAAAACCCTCTTCACATTATTCATGTTTGTAAATTTGTTCATAACATCTTTCGGAGCATTAGAAACTGCAAGCAAGTCAATATCTCCTATTGTTTCCTTCATTCTTCTTAAAGAACCAGCATAATTTATTTTTTGTATCTTGCAATTTTCTTTTAAATAATTCATAATCTCATTAGCAATAGAAAAAGCATAATTTATCGGCATTCTTTTTTCTGATTTTACTTTAATGTTAATATTCTTAATTAAATTCTCTTCTGTTTTTTCTCCAAAACCTTCTAATTCCCTTAGTTTATGATTTTTTATTGCTCTCTTTAAATCTTCTAATGATTTAACCCCCAATTTTTTGTAAAGAATCTTGACTTTTTTAGGGCCCAAACCTTCTAATTCAACAAGTTCGAGCAATTTAGAAGGATACTTTTTTTTCAATTCCTCGTATTTTTTTATTTTTCCTGTATTTATATACTCAACAATTTTTTTAGCTAAATTTTCTCCAATATCTGGAATTTCCTCCAAACCTTTCAAACCACTTTTCTTATAAATTTCTTCAACATCCTCTCCTAAATTCTCTAAACTTCTCGCAGCATTTCTATATGCTTGAGGTTTCCACTTCACCTCATCTAACTCAAGAATTAAAGCAATTTTATTAAAAATTTTTGCGATTTCCCGATTCATTTTGGTTAAATTAGATTCAATATTTTTATATTAATAATCATCTCATATAAAAATCTTCCCAAATCCTAATTTCTCTTTCTGGAATTTTAATTTTATAATCTCTTTGTTTCTTTTTCTTTTTTATTTGAATTTTAGACATTAAACTAAAAATTATGCCAAAAACCAAACCAGCAATGTGGGTGAGATGTCCTATATTATCTTGAGCATAAAAAAATCCTAACAAATCACCGAGAACCCATAAAAAAGAGGCAAAAAATAAAGGCATTGGTAATGAAAAAGCCCAAACAATCATTAAAGGTTTTATTACAGTTAATGCCCCGATAACTCCGAATATGGCCCCACTCGCCCCAAGGGAAGCAGGATAAAAATTTACAGCCAATAAATTAGCTAAAATTCCCGAAATCAAAAAAATAAGTAAAAAGCGAAAGCTTCCAATAAATTTTTCTAAGATTAAACCGAAAAAAATCAACGCAAAAAGATTATAAAAAAGATGAGTGATAGAGCTATGTAAAAATATAGCAGTTAAAAAACGATAAGGTTGTTCAAAGGCCCCGGAATTTAAAATAAAAATTTCAGTGAATCTCGGAATAATTGTCTGGAGTATAAAAACAAGAATACAAATTAAAGCAAGCCAAAGTGAATAATATTTATTTTTGTTCATTAATTTTATAATCTTAGGAAACTTAAAAAATTAACTTTTAAAATAAAGTTTAAATAGCCAGCTTACAATATTTAAAAATGGAAAATGAAAAACCGACTTTAAGACCTTTAATCCTAATATTTGTAATAATAACATTTTTTATCTTCGTTATTTCTTTCACAACATTTTACACCACTGAAAATTTTTCTTCTGTTTGCGGATGTAAATTGCCTATCTGGGTTATAATTGTTTCTATTTCCTCTTTAGGTTTATTTGTTGGCTCATTAACTTATTATTTGTTAAGTAAAAATTATATGAGTGAGAAAAAAAGAATTGAAAAAGATTTTCTTAAAATTTTAAATATTTTAGATGAAAATGATAAAAAAGTTATCGAAGCTTTAATAGAAAAAAAAGGAGAAGCAAGTCAAAGTTATTTAGGAAAAGCTTTGGGTTTAAATAAAGTAAAAATATCAAGAATTATATCAAAAATGGAAAACAAAGGGATAATTAAAAAAGAAAAAAAAGGAATGACAAACAAGGTAATTCTTAATGAAGAATTAAAAGAAATTCTTTTAATTTAAATTTTGAAAATTAGCAAGATTCATGGTTTCAAAATTTGAAACTAACATTTATAAAGGGTTTCAAATATAAAAATTTATGGAAAAAGAAAAGTTTAATAAAAAAAATCTTATTATAAAACTCGGAACAATTTTTTTATTAGTGATTATATTCTCCTTTCTTGCGTTTTGTCAAAACAAAACAATTTTATTCTTTTTTTATGGCCAGGGATGTCCTCATTGCGCTCAAATGAAGCCTTTTCTTGAAAATTTAGAAAGCAAATATCCAAATCTCGAGGTTAGAGAGTTTGAAATTTATTTTAATCAAACAAATAGAGAATTATTTGAGAAAGTTGCTGAAGCATATAATACAGAAATTCAAGGAGTTCCAACAGTTTTTATTGACAAAAGTGTTATTGTTGGTTATAGTAAAGAAATAGGAGAAAGATTAGAAGAAAAGATTCAATCTTGCTTAGAAAAAGGTTGTATTTCTCCAGAAGAAATTTTAAATAAAAATAGTAGCGATATTGAATTAGAAATGGGTGATTTTTCCTCTTATGAAAATTCAAATTCCGGATTGGTTGTTTTTATTGTAATGGTTACTTTATTAGTTATTTTATTATTTGCTATAGTTTTAATTAAAAAAAAGGGGAGGAAAAAATGATTGGTGGTTTAACTTGGACAACACTTATAGGAGCTGCCGCAGTTGACTCTATTAATCCCTGTACTTTGGCTATCTTGCTTATTTTATTAACAACTTTGCTAAGTGCTGGGAAAAAAGTAAAATTTTAGGAGCTGGCCTTGCATTCACAACAGCAATTTATATTTCTTATTTTCTCATGGGTTTGGGAATTTATTCTGCTGTTCAAGCAACAGGTTATCTTCATGTTTTCTATTATATTGTTATTGTAATAGCTATTCTAGTGGGAATTTTTAGCATTAAAGATTATTTCCATTATAAGCCTGGTTTTTTAGCAGTAGAAATTCCAATAACATGGAGGCCTATATTAAAAAGATTGATAGGAAGTGCCACCTCAATACCTGGAGCTGCAATAATTGGATTTTTCTGTTCTTTATTCTTACTTCCTTGCTCTTCTGGACCTTATCTTGTTATTCTTGGATTACTTGCTAAAACTTCAACAAGAATGGCTGCAATTCCTTTGTTGTTAATTTATAATTTTATCTTTGTTATGCCGATGATAATCATAACCCTCCTTATCTATTTTGGAATGACAAGTGTTGAAAGAGTTTCTGAATGGAGAGAAAAATACATAAAACTAATACATTTAATATCTGGAATTATTATGATTTGTCTCGCATTACTTTTAATTTATGCAATGCATGCTGGTTGGGTTTAATCTATTTTTTATTCATTCTATCATCACAGCTCAAATATCTCTCTTTTCAGGCCTAGAAAACTTTTCATAAAATTTAATTTGTAAAATTTAAGAGATTATTTTATGCTACTTGAATTAAATAAAACCTCAACATTTTCTTATTTCTTTTAAAGATTATTAACATTAATATTTTTATTTAATGCCTCCCACCTTAAGATGGCAAGGCAAATTTAATGGGGGAATAAAATTTCTCCAAGCACAAATAAAAAAATAAGGAAGCCCAATAATGTAGATAAAAAAACAAGAATGCTTTTTTCTTTTTTTAAAATACTTATCATTCCATTGAAAAAAGAAAAAATACCTGCAATTGCTGAAAAAAGAAAAGGAATTGTAAGTTTTAAATTGCTGAAAAAAGTATCCCCACCCCGCTCCCCACTCCAAATAAATAAAAGGAATATAATAAAGAACATAAAAAAGAATATAATTGATATTAAAGATATCTTACCAAAAATTGTTTTTGGAGCAATATTAATTTTCATTGTCAATTAAAGCAATTTAAAATTTTGAAAATTTATTCAAATGGGAGCTTTTCTTTTCTTCTTTTTTCTCTTCTAATTATTTTATAATCATCTTTTATTTCCTCCCTTCTCTTACTTGTATCCTGCATTTGTCTTTGAAAAGCATTAATATCAATTCTTCTTTGCTCTTCAAATGTCTCAAAATTTTCTCTCCAACCCCTATCAAAAGTTCTTACCATCTCTGGTGTTTCAGTTCTTTCTTCTTCTCTATTTTGAAAATAACTTGATTCATAATCTGAAGAGTATTGTGGCATATTAACAACATAACTTCCTTCTTCTCTCTCCTCTTCATCCATGTTTGAAGGAACATTTTCTAATTCATCTTCTAATCTTGTTTCCTGGGTTTCATTTGTAAATTCTAAAACAGGAGATGTTCTATCTACTCCTCTATCCATAAAAATTCCGTTCTCAAAATTTTCTTCCACATCAATTTCTTCATCTTGAGCCTCCTCTTCATTATTGGGTTCTTGTTCTTCATCTTTTTTGACTTCTTTGAATTTTGTTTCAACTTTTTCTTTCAAAATTTTTTTTGCCATAATTCAAAAAAGAAAAAGAAATATATAAACTTATTTACTTATCTCGCTCGTCTTTTTATAATCCAAACCAATTTCTTTTAACAAGTTTATTGTTTCTTTTCTTTCTTCGCTCTTTAAGCCTTTCCAATCTATTAATGCAAAATTTACGCTTTCTTCTGTCTTATTAATTGCTTCTTTTAACATTCCTTCTCTAATAGGGAAGGCATATTGTGGAATTATATGTGACAAAGCTATTTCACTTTTTAATTGAATTTTATTGAAATTTGGACAATAATGTGGGCCTCCCACCCCAATCGCCACCCCCCATTTTTTTTCTAATTTTTCTTTATCAAAAGTTTCTATTGCTTTTTTGATTGTTTCTGCAATTATTTTGCCAGCTTTTTTATCTCTCCATTGTTTCAGGCAGGAACCAATCTCAATAAAACAACAGGGTTTTTCTACATAAGGACCGTGATGAGTTACCTCAAGTGTTGTCTGCCAACCTTCAAGATTTTCAGTTTCTTCATTTAAAACTTGGAAAAGGTGTTTTAAAAATAAAGCTGAAGTTTTACATATCTTTTTATTCTCACCACCCATTTCCGCCACCCCCCAATTACCAGGCGCATGTATACTAAGCATTTTTTCTTTTTTTCCTTGATGTTTGCTCGCAAAAATTATAAAATCTTCTTTTACCTCTCTATCAATATTTTCTGCATAAATTATTTCCTTCTCTGTAAGATAAATTGGCAAAGAAGAAATTTTTTCAAATTCCTCTATAATGTTCATTCCTGCTTCATCTTTTTTACTTGCCACTATCGCAAAATCCATAAACAATACAAGAAAAAGGTGTTTTTAAATTTTTGAGTTTATTAATTTTATAA
>CAYZDX010000018.1:6087-10253 GCA_964477565.1 Candidatus Woesearchaeota archaeon
ATAAACAATACAAGAAAAAGGTGTTTTTAAATTTTTGAGTTTATTAATTTTATAAGATTATTATTTTTAAAATTAATAAAAATTTTTCTTTAAAAAAATTTATATATTAAGATTGATTTTATAATTTCTATGGTTAAAATAATCGCGATAGGTGGAGGGGAAAATGGAAGACCAGGCACTAAATATGAAACAAGAAAAATTGATAAGGAAATAATTCAAATTTCTGGAAAGAAAAATCCAAAAGTTTTATTTATCCCTCCACCAAGCCAATCTCAAGAAAATTATTTTAAAATCATGAATAAAATTTTTACTAATCTTGGATGTGAAATTTCTCCACTTTATTTAACAGACCCTAAACCTAACAAAAAACAATTAGAAAAAAAGATATTAAGTGCAAATATAATTTATGTTGGTGGTGGGAATACATTAAAGATGTTAAGATATTGGAGAAAATACCATATAGATAAGATTCTTCAAAAAGCAGCGAAAAAAAATATTGTTCTTTCAGGTATAAGTGCTGGGGCTATTTGTTGGTTTAAGTTTGGATGTTCTGATTCAAGAAAATTTACAAATCATAAAGCAAACTTAATAAAAATTAAGGCTTTAGATTTTATTCATGCATTATATTGTCCTCATTATGATATTGAATCTGACAGAAAACCAAGTTTAAAAAAAATGATGAAAAGAACAACAGAGGTTGGTTTAGCATTTGATAATTGTAGTGCTATTGAAATTATTAATAACAAATATCGAATAATCACATCCAACAATAAGGCAAATGCATATAAAGTTTATTGGAAAAAAGGCAAATATTATGAAGAAATAATAGATAAAAAGAAAACTTTCTCCTTGTTAAGTGAATTACTCAAGAAATAATGAAAACTAATAATTCTAAAAATCCAAAAATAAAATTAATAATATTCCATATGATTAAGGATATCTTTAATCCTTATTTTTCTCACACTAATAACACTATCAGCTCCCCCAGAATATATTAATAAGCTTTTTTTATCTAATGAAAGGATAGCGCCAGTAGGAAATACAACATTATTATAAAATCCTTTTTTTTCTTCTTTTTCTGTAGCTTCAAATAATGGCTTATCTTTTGGGCTTCTCGCCAGTATTTTCTCTGGATTTTTTAAATCAAGAAGCAGAGCTCCTGCTCTATAAATTTCTTTCTCATTAACATCTTCAACTCCATGATAAATTTCAAGCCAACCTTCTTTTGTTTTTATTGGAGGGCATCCAGAACCAATCCTGTCTTTATCCCATGCTTTTTCTCTTGGATCAATTATTGCTTTTTCCTTTCCCCAATAAATTAGGTCTTTTGAATAAGAAATCCAAATAGAAGGTTTTGTAAAATTCATATCGCCCTCAGGTCGATGTAAAGCCACATACTTCCCATTTATTTTTTCTGGGAAAATAACCACATCTTTGTTCTGAATCCTAAAGATTATTCCTTCTCTTCTCCAATATTTTAAATTATTAGATAAAGCCAAGGAAGTACAAACACCCTCATTTGAAGAAACACTTACATAAGTCATAAGATACTTATTTCCTAATTTAACAATCCTGGGATCTTCAACACCATAATCTCCATCTCCTGCCTTTCCTGTAAAATAAGGTTTGGTTTCAATTTTTTCAACATTGAAGCCATTTTCATCTAAAATAATCTTCTTAATGTGGGAAATAGTTGATAATCTGCAAATTCCATTTTTAAAAACAACTCCATTTTGAAATTCTGACTCTACTTCTTTTCTTAAAAATTTTTCTATATAGATTTTATAAGGTTTATCAGAAATAATCCTCGGGCATGTAAGAAATTTTTTATTTTTTTTAATTGGTTTTTCTGCAACCCTTGCCAACAACATAATTTTCTTGTTAGGTAATCTTATAGCTCCTGGATTGAAAATCCCCTCCACTTTAAGTCCCTGAAACGATGGTTTAATTTGTCTTGGCCTCAACAAAATTTTTGTTTCTATATTCATTTTTCCTGCTTCCCTCTTTTAATTAAATTATTTTTTCCTGTTTTTATAATTTTTCTTTTGAAAGAATTCTTTTCATTGTAAAACCACAATAAATTAGCTAAATTTTCTCCTTTCCTCATAATTCTCTATAGCTTTATGTAATGCCTGAGCAGCTAAATTTGAACAATGCATCTTTATGGCTGGTAAACCTTTTAGAGCAGAGGCAACATCATCCCTTGTGATTTCTTTAGCTTCATCTAAACTTTTACCTTTGGCAAGTTCAGTTATCATGCTTGATGTGGCTATGGCAGCAGCACAACCGAGAGTTTTGAATTTAATATCTTTAATATATTCTTCCTCTCTTTTGACCTTTCCTTTCCCACCAACTTTTCTCTTACCAACTTTAATATAAACCCACATCACATCCCCACATATTGGATTGCCAACTTTTCCAATACCATCTGCATTTTTAATTTTACCAACATTCTTTGGCTTTAAAAAATGCTGCATTACTTTTTTATTATACTTAAACATTTTACCTATAAATCTTAAGGCAATATTAGTTTATTTTTTTCTAATTCTCTTTTAATTTATTTTTTAATTGGGCAATCTCTAAAATGTAATCCACAATCTAAACAAACTTCTTTTTCAAAATGTATCTCAGAAATTATACCAAGTTCTCTTATTCTTCTGATAATTTCTTTATCAAGCTTTATATCTCTCCTCTTATAGATTTTATTGTGTTCTACCTGCAACTCATCGCAGCCAAGCTCTTTAATCAACCCCCTTATATTTTTATACGCCATTTTTTCCTATTTTTTCAACTTCCTATTTATCTTCTCAATCAACTTCTCTGAATCAATACCATGAGCCTCACAACCCTCTTTAATTGTTTCCATCATTGCCATAGGACAACCAATACAATGCAAGCCCTCTTCCATAAAAATTTCAGCAACTTCTGGATTCTCTTTTATCACTTCAGCAAACGTCATATCCTTCCTTATTTTCTTTTTCATTTTACCCCTTTCAATTAACTTCAAATTTATTTACAATTTTTTCAAAAGGAGAGATTTTTCTTAATTTTCTTATAATTTTTGGCATTATCTCTATAACTTTATCAATTTCTTCTTCAGTATTTTGCTTACCTAAACTCAACCTTAAAGAGCCATGTGCTTCCTCATCACTTAAACCTATTGCCTTTAAAACATGTGAGGACTCTAAACTTTTGCTTGAACAAGCTGAACCGGTTGAACTGCAAATTCCTTTAGCATCTAACAACATCCCTATTGCTTCTCCTTCGACGCCTTTAAAAGAAAAATTAACATTATTGCATAACCTTCTATCTCCTCGAGGCCCATTTAATCTTACTTCAGAGATTCTTTCTTCTATCCCTTTAATAAGTTTATCTCTTAATTTTTTCATTTTTTCTACATCTTTTTTTCTCATCTGTCTAACTGCTTCACTAAAACCAACGATACCTGGAATGTTTTCGGTCCCACTTCTCAATCCTTTTTCATGTCCTCCTCCATGAGCTAAAGGAGTAATTTTTATTCCTTCTTTGATGTATAAAGCACCAACACCCTTAGGACCATGAATTTTATGTGCATTTAAAGTAACAAGAGAAAGATTCTGCTTTTTCACATCAATAAAAGTTTTAGTATAACTTTGACAGGCATCAGTATGAAATAAAATTCCTTTCTCTTTACATATTTTTCCAATTTCTTCAAGGTTCTGTATCGTGCCTATTTCATTATTTCCATGTATTATACTAACAAGAGCAGTATTTTTTGTTATTGCTTTCTCTAAATCATCAAGAGAAATAAAACCCTCTTTATCCACATCTAAATAAGTAACTTTCCATCCTCTTTTCTCTAACCATTTACAAGTATTTAAAACACAATCATGTTCTATCTTTGTTGTAATGATATGTCCTTTTTTTCCTTTTTCCTCATATGAGAAGGCAATCCCCTTTATAGCCAGATTATTTGATTCTGTGCCCCCAGAAGTAAATATTATTTCAGAAGGTTTAGCATTTATGCTTTTTGCTATTATTCTCCTTGCATTTTCTAAAGCTTCTTTAGCTTCTCTTCCTTTAGAATGTAAAGAAGAGGCATTTCCATATTTCTGAGTAAAATAAGGCAACATAACTTCCGAAACTTTCTCGTCTAAGGGCGTAGTGGCAGCATTATCTAAATATAT
>CAYZDX010000019.1:0-9074 GCA_964477565.1 Candidatus Woesearchaeota archaeon
AAATCCTAGTGCTGATTGGAATCTTATTAATTTTTCAAATTGTTCAATATATGTATGAAAAAATAATTGAAAACCCTTAAACCTTTTTCTTTCTTGGCTCTCTATTCCATTTTACTGATTTGCATTTAGGACAAATCAAAGGTTTCTCTTTATAAGAATGAGGAATCCTCCCATAACAGCAGTTATTACATTTATACCTTTTAACTTTAATTTCTATTTCTAGCATAACTTTTATTATATTCTCCTAAAAACAATCTTAATACTTTTGCGCAAAATAATTCTTTTAGAACGTCCCGGGGAGGACTCGAACCTCCGACCTTACGGTTAACAGCCGCACGCTCTACCTACTGAGCTACCGGGACTTATCAAAAATTGGGATAAATAATTTTTAAACTTTCCTACTTAGAAATTTTTAACTTCTTTATTATTTCAAACCCAATTCTTCCCCATCCCTCTTCGTTCTTTCAAGAAAATAATAAACATTTGACTGTTTACTTCCCCTTATAAGATTCTTTATTGCTGTAACAATCTCTTTTAATTTTTCTGAAGGGCCTATTATACTGACAACATTATCTTTTAAAGAAATAAAACATCCTGAAAGTTCAGAGAGTGTTCTTAAAGTTTTACCTTTTGTTCCTATTATTCTTCCAATCACAGGTTCTAAATTCTTTCTTCTTGTTACAGATTTTAAAGGTATCTTTTCAAAAGAATAATCCTCATTTAATAATAAAAGAGCCCTATTAATTGCAAAACCAGCATCTATTGCCTCCAATACCTTCTCGCCAATATAGATATCAATCTCTTTGCCTTTTAACTCAACATTCTCCCCTACAATATCAATTTTCAAGTGGAGGTTTTTTTCCAGAAAATTCTTTCTTTTTTTAATCTTTTGAATATCTTTTTTATCTAAAATCATATTAAAAGTCTTCTATTTCATTTAAATATCCTTTCCTTCTTAACCATTGGGTTTGAGTAGGATTATACTTAAAAAGAACATCTCCTTTATCATCTTCAAACTCCCAAGGCTCAACTATAACAATGTCGCCTTCTCTTAACCATAACCTCCTCTTTAATCTGCCAGGAACTCTGCAATTACGAGTTTTTCCATCTACACATCTCACCAACATCCTTCCAGCTCCAACTCTTTGTTCTATAATGCCAAGCACTTCCTTTCCTTTTGGAAGTTTTACTCTTAACGGGCCTTCTTCTTGTGGCTTTACAGGATTATTTTTTCTGCTTTTATTTTTAAATTGTGGCATTTTAAAAATTTTCAAATATTTATTAATAATGAATTTTATAATCTAAGAATATTAATTTAAGTTTATAAATGTTAAGTTAAAATTAAATCTCTCTAAAATTTCCCTTACCAAAATTAAACAAAACTCCTTTTTTATTATACCAAGCACAAATAATTTTTCCTATAAAAATAGTATGATCTCCTGAATCACATTCATTATATTTTTCGCATTCTAAATTTAGTGTTGCTTTTTTAATTAAGGAAACGCTTCCTTTTCCTTTCGCTGTTTCTATTTCTGCTTCTTTAAATTTATCAACATCTCTCCCAGAACATGAACCAGTAAATTTTACTAAATCTATAAGCTCTTTATTTGGTACAGCTATCACAAATTCTTTGCTTTTCTTTAATAAACTATGGGTATATCTTGTTTTTCCAATACTTACTGCAATTAAAGGAGGGTCAAAAGAACAACGCATACACCAACCAGCAGGCATCACGTTTGGTTTTCCTTTTTCATCAACAGAAACAACTAAAACAACTCTTTCTGGCTTAATTTTTTCCCAAGCTTCTTGAATTTTTATTTCTTCCATTATAACAAAACTAAAGCAAAAGGTATTCCTTGAACTGTTTTAATTCCTTCTTTATTTATAATTCCGGTTTTCAGGGCTGTTTGGATTGATTTTTCTCCAACTATGTTGAAGGTTGCGTCTTCTTTGGAAAATTTCAGTATTAGCCCTTCAAGCCAATCTTCCCCAACCTCCTCCCCACCAAAAAATCCTTCTTTTACATCTAAGACCCTCTCACCTTCTTCAAATCTCCTGCCTAACAATTCAGAATCGCAAATAGCTACAATGTCCCTGTAAGATTTATGGATTTTTACTAACATTTTACAAACTCTTCCAAGTTTATTCCTTCTTTATATTCCACATATTTAATTTTCATACCTTTAAGAAACTTATCAATCAGCTCGTCTATCTCCTTTTGAAATTTTTTATCTATAGATCTAAAATTATCATTAATTAAAAAATTTTCTCTTATAGGAACTTTAATTAGAAGGTCATAAGTTTTTAGATGATTTATGACTAAAGGTTCTATAAACTTCAATCTTCCAAATTTTCTTACGTAATAAACATAAGGGTCAAGAACGCTTCTATCACAAATAAGAAAATCAGCTTTTTCTTCTTTTTCAAACTCTTTTATTATTTGCATAAATAATACCCAAAGCTGAGCTTTTTTTGTAGCCTCTTCATTTACTGGAAAAGGGCAATCTCTAACAATTTCTGGTAAAAACTCAACATGTTTGCCTTTCTTCTTTAATTTAACTACAAGTTCATGCGCGAGAGTTGTTTTTCCACTCCCATGGGTTCCTATAAATGCTATTTTCTTTGCCATAATCAAAAATCAATAGAGACATATAAAAATTTTATTAAAAAGACAATTCTTGGTTTTCATATCTTAAAAATAATCAAAGATAATAAAAATCCTAAAATTCAAGTTTAAAATAATTTAAAATATTCAAGAATTAAAAATTTATAACAATCTTTTTACAATAAATTCAAAGGAAATTAATCTATCTTAAAAGTGCAAACAGTGGTTCCACAATCAGGACATTTTCCCTTCAACATTTCTTTTCCTTTCTTTGTTGTTGTTTTTTCTGCATCTTTTATTTCCACTTTTTTCTTACATTTAACACAATATCCAGTTGCCATATTATTATCCTCCTTTATCTTTATTAATTTTCCTAAGTTTTTGATACTTTTAAACTTTCTCTTTCAGAATTTTAAACTAAATTTTCGCCACACTATGTTTAGCTCCGCAAGCTAAACAATGTATAAAGAAAAAATTATCTTCTTTTATCAATTCTGTATCTGGCTTTCCACATTCCTTGCATAAAACATATTTTTCAACATAAACCTTTACCCTTTCCTGAATTTTTTTAGTTGGAATTTTTCTTATTAATATTAAACGAGGCCCTTCTATTTTTCCCTGAGCAGCTAGTTCTTTTTCTAAAAATTTTTCCAGATGTTCTGGTTTTCTTCTTAAATAAGAAGCTATTTGTATAAAATTAGTGATTATGGTTTTATTGCCTTCTATATGGCTAACCACTTCTGGTATTTCAAACCTTTCTTTACTTTCTAATGGCTTTATTTTTTTATATGCCTCTTCAAGTAATTCCTCATATTTCATGTTAAGAAAGAGTTTTATGTTGTTTTTAAAGGTTTTTAAGGGAAAATAAATCAACATTCTTTATAATTTATAAACTTCTTCTGCTCTTTTCAAAACATCATCATAAAATCTATCTGGAGAAATAAAATGTAACATGGATTTTTTAACACAAACCACATTCCTTGAATTCTCTATTTTTGGTTCTGAGGAATAATAATACAAAATAATGGGTAATCTGTCATAATCCCTAATAAAATTAGAATAATCAATATTTTCCTCTATCAAAACAACCCAATTATCTAAACCCCTTTTTAATCTTTCTTGAGCTTCTTCAGTATTATGAGCCACCACATAACTGCTGATTTTTTTAGAACCAACTAATTTTTCAAGATTGTCACTAATGGCTTTTTCTCGACCTTCTTGAATTACTAATAAGATTCTTTTATCTTCCATTTTGTACTTTTATTTTTAATAGAAAGCAGGAAAGAAAAAAGGACAAGTTATTTTTAAATTTTTGTATTATGGAGAAAAACTAACCTAAATACCTTATCTTGCCTGGCCTTGGCTCATAAGCCAAACCCTCTTCTAATAATTTTTTAATTTCCTCATTAATTATTGAAGGAGAAGCTTTTAATTCCATTATTATCTTATCAACCTCAATTCCACCATCTTTTTCCGCCCCTTTAACCATCTCTATTATTTTATCTTTTATTGCCTTTGATTCCTCTTTATTTTCTGGAACTTTATTTTCTTCTTTTTTTTCAAGCTCAAGTTTTCTTACTAAAAGATATTCTGGTTGGAGTTTTCTAATTATTTCAGGGAGGATATAAAGTTCATTGTTATAATGTCTTAAAACTCCAATAATCATAACTGTATCTCCTTGCCCAAAATCCTTAAACTTTTCTACATCGTCTCCAAAAATCTTTATTCTTATTTGCCCTGATGCATCATCAAGAGTAAAGGAAAGATATTTTCCCTCCCCACCACCCTCATACCTATCAATTATGTTTGCCACAAGATTAACCCTCCTTATTTTTTTATTTCCCAATTCAATAAAATTAAATTGCTCGCCATCAAAAATTTTTTCTCCAGCTAAGATTTCGCCAATCCTCATCTTATAAGCAGTTGCTCTTTCAATTGCCATTTGCCCTAATCTCCTTATTTAATTCTTTAAAATAATTTGCCATAAACTTATGCCTTCTCTTTGCAATTTTCTTTCCTGTTTTTGTTTGCATCTTATCCTTTAGTTTACTTAATTTAAATAAAAATTCTGTTACTGGACTATGTTCTTTTTCATATCCTGTTCCTAAAAAATTTTTATCTGAATACAATTTTATTTTTTGTTCTCCCACCCAAGCATAAGCTCTTGCAATTCCTATCGCTCCCATTGAATCTAATTTATCTGCATCATATAATACTTTTGCCTCTCTTGTTTCTGGTTTTTTATTATTCCTAAATCTATGAGTTGAAATACAATGTAAAACATTATCAATCACTTTCTTATTTATATTATATTTTTTTAATATTTTTAAAGCTAATCTCTTACTTATCTCTGCGTGGTCTTTTTTTGGGTTTTTCATCTCTTCTTTTCTCCCTAAATCATGTAATAAAACAGACAATTTAACAATGAACAAATCTGCTTTTTCTTTCTTAGCTATTTTTAAAGCAAGCTTATAAACCCTTTCAACATGGCTCCAATCGTGAGACGGAGGGTTATTTTTAAAATATTTTTGAGCTTCTCTTTTTATTTTTATTATAATTTCTTGTGACATCCTATAACCTCTGCACATAACCTTTTCTTGGATGGAAAATATCTCCTGCTTGAGTTAATTTATCTAAAGCAGATTCTAAATCATTATCACTAATTTTTTCTTCTAACTCCTTCTTCAGCTCTTCTATTGGAATTAATTTTCCCAACCTTCCTTCTAATTTCTCAATGGCCTCTTTAACCAGCATTATTTTTCCCCTTTGGCTTGTTGAAACTCCTGTTGCAATTCTATCGATATCGAAAGTTTTTGTTTCAGGATCATAACCAACCTCCATCAAAAAATACTTCATAAGGTCTATTGCAATCTTTGCATCTTTTTTTTCTACTTTATTAGATAATCTTAATTTAGCTGACGCCTCACTTAACCTTACTAAAGCTTCCAATTGTCTTGCTGAGATTGGAAGCGGTTTAGATGGTTGGTCGAAAGCCACAGGAGTATTCCTTAAATTTACATAAAAATTTCTTATCTCATTTATTGCTTCATCTGTTAATTTTGGTGTTATTTTTTGTTTGGCATAAGCTATATATTTTCTTAACAAATCTCTTTCAATGGGTGGTTTATTAGTTGGATTTTGATGCTCAAGTAAAACATGAGTTGCAATTGCTTCATCTTTACTTTTATTTGGGTTATCTTTTAAAACAAAAATTACATCAAATCTATTTATTAAAGCAGGAGGTATATCAATCTGAGTTGCAATTGGTTGTAATGGCTCAAATCTTCCAAATTTTGGGTTTCCTGCAGCTAATACAGAAGTTTCAGCTCTTAATGTTGCTTGAACATTTGCTTTACTAATTGTTACTGTCTGTTGTTCCATTGCTTCATGCATTGCACTCCTATCCTGAGCATCCATTTTTTCAATTTCATCAATACAGACAATTCCTTTGTTTGCTAAAACCATTGCTCCTGCTTCTAAAGACCATCCTTTTAAAAACTCGTCCCTCACAACAGTAGCAGTTAATCCTGCTCCAGTAGCTGCCTTTCCAACAACATATCTTCCTTTTGGAGCAATTGAAGAAATAAATTTTAAAGTTACAGATTTAGCTACTCCGGGGTCTCCTACAAGGAGGATATGAATATCCCCACGAGTTGCTGTGCCATCACTCCTAATTTTTTTAACTCCTCCAAATAATTGAAGTACCAAAGATTTTTTTACTTCTTCATACCCATAAATGCTTGGAGCAATTGAAGAAATAAATTTCTCAAGAAGTTTTGGGTCAGCTGACAACTCCCTAATTTGCCTTTCATCTTCTTCAGAAATATCAAGCTCCTCAAAAGTCTCTTCAAGAGGAATTATGTTATTTGCTTCTATTGCTATATCATATCTTGTAAGTATACCCCCAGAATAAGCAGTCTTAGGAACCTCTTTTAATATGCCGATAATCCTCACCCTACTTCCAGGAGTTGTTTTCTCCTCCATTTTTGGTTCAACTAAATCTTCTTTTAAAAATACAGATATCCTTCTTGGTTGCTCTCCACCAACAAGAGATTCCGGAGATTCCTCCACCACCAACCTTTGAGCATCTACCATGTCTTTACTAACTAACCTGAAATGGCCTTTTCTTCCACAACTGCATCTGTTTGGCTCTTTAAATTTTGATTCTAATTGCAAAACAGAAATTATAGTTCCGCAGGAGGGGCATTCAAACTTAGCATTTACTACTTGCGGTCTTACTTCACTTGCCTGCCTTACAATACCTTCTACCTGAACAAGCTTATTGAGGTGTTTGGCTCTTAAATTTCTTATTTTTTTAGAATAAGATTCTGGCAACTCTTTTATTCTAACCCTTGGATTTTTAACTAATCCAGATTCTTCTAATGCAACTTCCAAAACTTGAAAAACTTCCTCAGGATTCACAAATAAAAGCTCAGCTAATTCATGAGAAAAAGAAGACAAATCCTCAAAATTTATATAAATAACATTCTTTCCCTCTCTAATGCTCTTTCCAATTTCTTTTTTATAAGTATTAAAAAAACTTCTTGCTTCAAATATTAATTCCTCTGTTTTTTTTTCTGCCATTCTATAAAATAAAAAATTAGATTTATATTAATTTCTATAACAAAATATATATCCCATAGTCATATAATCAAAAAGAAAAAGTTATTAGTTTATCATGTTACTTCTAAAAAGTTATTAGAAACTCTTATCGCTTTAATTTCTTCTCTTTAAAAATTCTATCTATTTAATCCTCTTTAAAGCGTCTTTTATATTCTTTTTTAATTTTTCCATTGCTTTATTTAGTTGCTCTTTATTTTTTGTTCCAGTACATACCAACTTACCATTAGTAAATAAAAGGAAAGTTGCTGTTGGTTCTTCAAGTTTATAAACTAGACCAGGAAATTGTTCTGGCTCATACTCAGTGTTCTCTAACTCGAGAGCAAGAAGATTAAGGTTAAGCATTAAATCAATATTTCCACTTGCAACAATGTTCTGAACTTCTATTTTCGGTTTTTCTTTGACTTTGACATTAATTTTTCTAAGTTGTTTTATAACAATTTCAATTACTTCTCTTACTTGCCTTATACTTTTTGTTCCAGTACATACAAGGTTTCCTGAACTAAAAACAAGAACAGCAGATTTTGGTTTTTTTATTCTTAAAACCAAGCCAGGAAAAGTTTCTGGATTATACTCTGTATTGCTCTGACTTCTTGCAAGTTTAGTCAAGCTTACTGGTACATTCAAAGAAGTTGTAGCGACAATATTCTGCACTTTCAAACTTCCTAAACTTTTTTTAGAAGTTTTTTGTTTTGGCATGATAAATCTATAAATTTTTTTATTTTTAAAGGTTTTGGTGACGATAAAAACAAGTTTCTTTGACAAGACGAGACAGACATCTTAGTGAGTAGATTCATATTCTTTTTTTATCTCATCTAATGTTGCGAGATAAATCTAAACTTCGTAATTAATCTGATGAAAAAAAAGGTTTTTATATCCTCAGTTTAAATTTTTTTAAGTCGGACAAATTTATAGCCAGAAGCTGGAATAGAAATGCAAATTGCTGTTTTTTGTCCGTCATAATCAGTTGTGGAGCAGATTCCTTGATTATTATTCCGGAGATATATATAGTTACCATCCAAAATAAGTGGAATTATTACCTGAGAAGATTTTCTATTAAAGGCTATAATTTCTAAAGAGTTGCCCTTTATAATTTTCAACCCGAGGACATCATTATTTTTAATCTCTTTTATCTCCAAATTGCTCGAGTCTTTTGTAAAAACACTAAGTGCTTGAATATTACTTGTCGAAGCAGTCAACTTTAGATGTTTTCCAATAGAGACATTTGTTCCGTCTACATAGACAAAAGAATGGTTTTCAATAGTATAACTGAGATTATTTAATCCGGGCATGACTTTTAAATTAAGATTTCCTATCCTAAATTTACTCTCTCCTTTATTGAATATAAGACCAAGGGGGTTGTAGTAATAGAAGTTAATTTTATCAGCATTGGAAGAAATATCATCAAAAAGAACAATATACCCTAATTTAGGATTATAGATTAGATTTCTCTCAAATTTATCAACACTAAGTCCAGTATAAGCTTTTGCAGCATCTGCTCTGACATAATAATATCCTTCTTCTTCATTTATTTCAAAAGATTTTATCTCTCCGCCATTATTTGGATTTGAAGGGATTTGGCCCCACTGCCCCCCTTCAATTTCTTGTCCTATTTCTTGCCCGGATTTTGTAAATGTAATTGTATTATGGTTTTTAGTCATCTTTAATCGCGTATATCCTGTATCTGCTAATTGATACTCATCTCCTGAAAAAAATATGATGCTATTTTGGTCAGGATGAGAGTGGCCTATCCCAGGGGTTAGTTGTGGGTTACTAAAAGATAATTGGTTTCCAAGTTTTCCTCCTGGAATTCCAGATTTAAAAGCTAAATAATCAGAACTTAAATTCC
>CAYZDX010000019.1:9084-10244 GCA_964477565.1 Candidatus Woesearchaeota archaeon
GCCCTAAATCGTCAAAATAATGGGATTTTGGTAAAGTATCTAAAGATTTTTGATCGATATCTGGATTATACCAGATTAATGCAAAAGGAGAACTTCCGGGTTCTACCTCATTATTGAGTAAATAAGATAAATATTGATTATTTAATTCGTCACTTAATTTAGCTATAATTGGAACCTGGTATAGCATCCTTCCTACATCATCTCCAAGATTTAAAGTTCTACTGGAAAAATCCGAAGGAATTAATTGATAAATTATAAAATCTGGAAGGCTTCTAATCCAAGGCTTATTAAATAAATTTTCGTCATCGTATTTTTTTCTCGCATCAAGATAAACTAACAGAGGGTAAGTCCCATATCCGGTATACCATAATCCTCCTTCGGGCCAAGAACCATCAAACGGATAATATTCATTTAATGCCATGTCTATTTCAGATTTAACATAATTTCTAATATCTTCTAATCCTCCATTATAAATATAGGAAACTACCCCCAAACTTGCAACATTCCATAAATAATGATTTCCCCATTTATTCCTTATATAAGGATTTTTATTGTTTAATATCGCCTGATATTTTTTATTGGCTTCATTAATAACCTTGCTCTTTATCTGGTTATACTCTGCATCAGTTAAATAATCCCTAATCCAATTAGAGCTTATGGAAACTCCCATAATTAAATTGGAAGAAATAAGATCCCAGTTATGACCTATGTTAGTTCGCCTAATACTTTCCTCACTTCCCCAATCAGGGATTGTAGCTAAATCAAGCATAAGTTCTTTTGCCTTGATAGCATAATTTTCGTTTCCAGTCAAAAGATAGGCTAAAGAAAGTTGTTTTAAATAATCATTAAAAGACCTTAAATCTTTTTTGATTAAAATTCCATAAGAATTTGTTGTGTATATTCTTCCATTTTCTATGGTAATTGGTTTATTTATGTTTAGATCAGCAAGAAGCAGGCCTGCCTTATATATCAGATTTGCATAAGATTGTTTTTGAAAATCAGTCCCATTAAGAACATCATTTCTTAAGTGATTAATATCATCTATTAAAAAGAGATTATCTAAATCTAGTGGGTTTTCATTTATTTCCTGTATTTTCACATCATCATAGAATAAACTTTCTCCAACCCTTAGATCGGAAGAGCGTCGTGTAGGGAAAGAG
>CAYZDX010000020.1:0-4637 GCA_964477565.1 Candidatus Woesearchaeota archaeon
GGCGGACTTTCTCAGATTCGGCAAAATAAATTGCCTTCATCCATAAACTTAACTCTTAACTTAGTTTAATGCTATATTTCAACCATAAAACATAAATTTTAATTAATTTTTTCTAATCAAGGACATTAACATTTTATCTTCGCAGAATCCCCTTACTTATGATGAAAATTTCTCTTAATTAAAATCAAGAAACCGAAGAAAAAATATCTGCTAAAAATTTAAATAAGAACAACCGAACTCCAAAAAATACTGCAACAGAAAAAATTATCAATGGAAGGAGAAAAGATAAGCCATATTTTTCATCACCTTTATTAACCAAACCAATAACTAATGAGGAGATAATATCAGTAAAAATCAGGAAAATTAAAGAGAAATAGATAATAAACCTTGGATTTATATTAATTGTTGAGAGAGTAAAAGGCAAACTAATCTGGCTTGTACTTACTGACGGAAGCTGTGAAGTTAGCTTGATTATTATCTCGATAAGTATAGATGACAATCCAAAAAGTAAAGGAGCTCCGATACATATTGCAACAGAAATAAATATAATATACATCAAAACATTTGAAGAAGCTCTTTTTTCTAAAAATTCTTTTTCCCTCATATTTGAAGCAGTTGTCTCCAACAAATTTGCGATATTTCCTCCAGCCTTTAATCCTGAAATTATCAGATAAATAACTTTATCTATTTTTTCTGAGCCAATTCTTTTAGACATATCTTTAAAGGCCGCGATTATATCCTTACCAGTTGTTACCTCTTTTCCAGCTTTTAATATCTCTGCATTAAGTGGCTCTAATTCTTTTCTTGCAGAGGATAAAAATGCCTGGTCTACTGTCATTCCTGCCCTTAGATTACTTGACATTAGTTGAATAAACTCTGGAAAAACTTCTTCCATTTTCCTTCTCCTTTTCATGGCTTTAAGGGAAATATTGAAATAAGAAAAAATTTCAAGGAAAAAGAAAGATGCTAAAAAAACTAAGATGGGATTTAGGTTTAAGAAAAAAAGAGCAATACTTATTACAAGCGATAAAATAAAACCATTTAAAATAACCTTTTTCATATACTCGTTTGCATCAATTCTTATTCCGGCTCCTATAATGTTTTCCCCATATTTTTTCCTTAAATTCTTTGGTAAAAATTTTAATATGTTCATAGTAAACTTGGCCTCCTTGATTTAATCATTCCTAAAAACATTATCTGTAATAAGGCAATAATAACAAAAATTCCTAAAAATAATAATTTAATTAAGCTTCCACTTAAACCAACCATTGAAGAGATTATAGTTAAAAAAGAAAGCCCAAGGGATGGTATAATGACAGCAATTAACATATAAAACATTATTAAAGGATTAAGTTTAGCCCCATAACTTTGAATTTGTATTGCTTGTTCTTTATTTAAGTTATCAATTGTATCTTTAATTACTATAGACATATCAGAACCAGACCGAAGCCCATTACTCAACTGCCATAAAACTTTTTTGAAATAACTAGAACTTGTTCTATTTATCAAATTATCTATTGCTTGTATTTGAGGAATTCCTGAGTTCATTTCTTTAACAATTCTCTTAAATTCGTTGCTAACTTCCCCATAATCAGAAGAAGAGATATTAACTAGAATATCATAAATTGGAACTCCAGACTCTAATTGAACAAGCATATCTTGTAAAGAGGAAATCAGGTTTTTTTCTATTTCTCTAGCTTTTTTTAAACAATAGATTTTTGGATAACTATGCTGCTTCATAAAAATAAACCCAGAAAATAACATAGACAATAAACAACCGTACAAATAAAAATCTTTAATTTTAAAAAAGAAAAAAATACTCGTAAAAATTATTAAAAGAATGATAAAAGAAAAAATAAAAGTTCTGAGACAAATTCCAAGGTATTCAGAAACCTCTAAATCAATTCCCGAGTTTTCTAAATAATTTTGAAGTTTTCCTCCTTTAATTTTTCTGAATATCTTTGAATAATTTTTTGATTTTTTCCTTAAAATTTCAATTTCAGAGGAAGTGAAAGGAATTTTGAATTTCATTACATCAAAAATAAACCCCCTGTTTTAAATCAGGGAATATTTTTCATTAAATTTAATTTTGAAGATTTGAAGCTTATCTTTTTATTAATCCCTACCTTCTGATTTTGCATTAACATTTTTATTCCTCCTGTTCTTTTGTATAGTAAAGATTCTCGCCCCTTTAAAGAAAATTGTTTAAATTTATTTTATTTCTTCTATCTTGTTTTTTTTAATAATCTCATTTAAAGTTTCAGGATTTGTATAGTAAAGATTCATAACTTTTCCTATTTGTTTTAAGTTACGGAGGTTATTCTTAATCAACCATAATAGAATTTTCTTTTTATTCTCTAAATTTTCATTAATCTCTCGATTAGACATAGCAGTATTTCTTGAAAGGGTTTCTATAAATGAAAGGCTATCATTATGTTTAATTATATCATCTTTCTCTGGAATCCATCTGTAAAGAACATTGGCGTTAACAACTTCCTTCCCTGCAATAAATTCAGCTAATTGGTAAACTCTCCTTTTTCCACTTCTTCTGTCCCTAAACATAACCACATTTAAGTTAACTGCTTTTAACAAATTTGGAGGAACATTTAAAGGAGGATTTGTTAATCTTGATATTGTTTCTGCTGCAGTATCTGCGTGTAGTGTAGCATATACACTATGTCCTGTATGCATTGCCTCAAATAAAACTTCAGCTTCTCTTTGCCTTCTCATCTCTCCCAAAATTATCCTGTCCGGCCTCATTCTCAAACTATTAACTAATAAGTCTAACATCGAAACTTCTCCTTTACCTTCTGGATTTGGTGTTCTTGTTACAAGAGGACACCAATACAAAAATTCAGGTAATATTAATTCTCTTGTGTCTTCAATACTTATTATTCTTTGATTTGGTGGAATAAAAGGCATACAAGCATTAAGGAAAACTGTTTTTCCTGAAGCTGTTCCTCCAGAAATTATTATGTTCATCTCATATTCAATAGCAAGCCATAAAAGACAAGCAACTTCTAAACTTACTGTCTTATTATTAATTAAATCAATTATTGTCCAAGGATCTCTTGAAAACTTTCTTATTGTTATTGTGTTCCCTTTTGTTGATATTGGGTAAAGAACAGCATTTGCTCTATCGCCTGTTATAATATGTGCATCAAGTAAAGGAGAAAGAATATTTATTTGCCTTCCAACTCTTCTTGCAATTATATTAGCATAATTATTTACTTCTTCCTCGCTTTCTATTTTTAAATTTGTTGGAAGCCACCCATATTTTTTAGAGTAAACTCTAATTGGTTCTTTACTTCCAATAACAACAATCTCCTCCAAATTAGGGTCATTAATTAAGAACTCAATCTTTCCTAAACCCAACATCTCTTGCATTAAAATTCCTGCCAAGAATTTTTCTGCTTCTTCATTAATATTTGGAATTTTCTCTTTTAATAAAGAAATTGCTTTATTTGAAAATTGTTTTTTAATCTTGTTTATAGCTTTAACATCAATCATTTCTCCAACATTAATTGTGGTGGAGGATATTAAATCCTCTTTTATTTCTTCTAATAATGCCTTAGTTCCCTCTCTTATTTCTGGCATATATAAATTATATTTTACACCTTCATTATCTTTTTCTATTTTAACTTTAACAATAGCATTATCTACATTCAAGGTGTATTCATCAAGAATCTTGTTTTCTTTTTTTAATTTCTCTCTTTCACTTACAATATTTCTTTTTTGTATCTTTTCCCCCTTTAACCCTAACTTCTTAATCTTCTTATTTTCCTTATTTCTCTTCTTTTCTTTCACAATTCTTTTATTTCTTCTTGCCATTTTCTTCTTTTAAACATAATTTTGCTTCTGAAAATGCAGGATATTCTATATACCCCAAATTATTTTTTTCAAAAATTTTCGCCCATTCCATAGCTTTATCTTCGCTAATATTAAATGCTTTTGCTATTGATGACACCCCAAGTCTTTTTTTATCTTTTAATAACTCATATAAAGAATCTAAATCTGTTGCTGTTCCTTTTTTTTGCCTTTCTTTTTTCACACTTTTAATCTCTTTTTTCTCTTGCCTTTTTCTTTTTAAAAAATTAATATATAAAATTAAGAGTATTATAAACAAAATAAACCACTGAACTACAAAAATTATTGTTGAAGGATCATAAGTTTTAATCCCTGTGATAATCTTCTCCCTAATGTTTGATACAGCAAATCCCGAGAGCGTTATATTCTTATTTGAAAAATAAATATAAATATTTCCAAACATTAATATTAAAAGAATGATTGCTGTTGGAAGAGCTTTTATTCTTACCCCCTCTTTTCTAACCAAATTTTCTTTCATTTTCCCTCTTTTATTTTTAATATTATAATCTCTAGTTTAAATTTATTTTGGTATTTTTTCTAATCTTATATATAAAACTAAAACCCAATATTTTTATGATAATTCAATTAAATATCTTCTTTTCTTACTTTGTTTCCTTTTTCAAGGTTCTCTTTTCTTCCTCATTCAAATTTTTAAAATACAATTCCCTATAAATTTTGATTTATTTGATATATTTTTTCTTTTTTCAAAAACATCTCTTTTTATGCTTTTTTCTAGTTCATTTTTTTGCACCAATTTCGCAATCTCCTCG
>CAYZDX010000020.1:4737-6203 GCA_964477565.1 Candidatus Woesearchaeota archaeon
TCTTTTTATGCTTTTTTCTAGTTCATTTTTTTGCACCAATTTCGCAATCTCCTCGAAATTTTATTAATATCTTCTAAATTTTGTCTTGCTATATTTAAAACACCCCCTTTTAATTAAGTTTATAAATTCTTTCTTTTTTATTATAAAAAAGAGGAATTTTGATATTATAAATGTTACTAAAAAAATACCAGGTTGGGCTGGAATATATGATTATAATCGGCTTTGTTTCATTTGCAATAGTCATTATTCTTTTAGCTGCTTATTCATATATGGGTATCGCAAGAGATAAAATTAAAATGAATCAAATAGAAGTTTTAGCTAATAAAATAATTTCTGCATCAGAGTCTGTTTTTTTTGCAGGTTATCCCTCAAAAGCTGAAATTAGTGTGTATATGCCAAAAAATGTGAAAAACATCACCCTAGACAACAATTACCTTATTATTGAAATGGAAACATCAAGTGGCAATATAATTAGGAGCTTTAAATCAAGGGTTCCTATGTCTGGAAACATAGATATTGGGGAAGGAACAAAAAAATTAACAATCACTGCACAACAAGATTATGTATCTATAACTTAATTCAAATACTTAATTCAAATTTATAAAAATGGAAAAATCACAATCTTCAATTGAATTCCTGATTGTAACTGGAATTGTTTTTTTAGTCTTAACTGTTTTTTTTGTAAGTGTTTATGTTAATGTTGAAGAGCAAAACCAGAAAAAAGAAAAAATAATCTTAACAAATATTGTTCTGTCTGTTCAAGACGAGATAAACCTTGCTTCTGAATCTTCTGATGGTTATGTAAGAAAATTTAAAATTCCTGGAAATATTTTAGGAAAAGATTATAGTATAATTATAAACAATAACTCAATTTACGCGAATACAACTCATAATGCTTTATCTTTAAGAACAAAGGAAATAGAAGGCCAAATAAAAAAAGGTGAAAATATAATTCGAAAAGAAAATGGTAAAATCTATCTCAATTAAAGGACAAATTTGGGGAACTGACCTAATTTTTGCAATAGTCATCTTTATTATAGGAATCATCGCCTTATATGTTTATGCTATAAATTTTTATAACGAAGCCTCAGAAAATTTTGAGGAGATGTTTTATGAAGGGAATCTTGCATCTTCTTTAATCCTGTCAGAAGGCTCTCCAGAAAACTGGCCGTCAAATCCTGAACAATTAGAGATTCCAGGAATCTTAACCTCTAATAAGATAAATCAAACAAAACTTGAAGCTTTTTACAATCTTATTGATACAGAAGATGAATATAAAAAAATGAAAAATATTCTTGGAATTAATAATGAATTTTGGTTTAATTTTACAGATATGGAGATTAATGGAGCTACAATAGATGGCGTAGGAAAAAAACCCACCAATGTAAAAAATCTTTTTACGATAGAAAGATTCACAATTTACAAAAACAAGCCAGTAAAATTTGTTATTTTTATTTGGAATTAAA
>CAYZDX010000020.1:6303-10079 GCA_964477565.1 Candidatus Woesearchaeota archaeon
AATAAAAAAGCTTATTATTATACCCTTGACGCATTTATAGCTTTAATTGTAATTTTATCTTTGTTATTGGTAATTAATCCAATTAACAAGCAGACAAGGAAAGATGTGAGATTGCAAGAAGACCTAATTAAAGTTATTTCTTCCTTAAAAGTGGGGGAAATAGATAATAGTTATGCAAAACAACTGATTAATGAAGGAAAAGCAAATGCCAATTTAACAATACTTGAACAACTTGCAGAATTTTATGCTAAGGACATGCCAGAAGCAAATAATTTTGCCAAAGAAATTTTAAATGAATTATCCCCAGAAAAAAATATTGGCATATGGTTTGGTAATGAATTAATTGCATCATATAATAAAACTCCATATAGCCAAGCAAAAGATATATGGACAGCAAGACAACTGGTTTCTGGCATAGAAAAAGTTGAAGAAGGAGACATTAGAGGTTATTCTGTAAGAGCTTTTTTAAAAAAATCTTCTCAGGTTAAGTATTTTTACTTTGGAGGTTATGTTGGTGACGGAAACATATCTCTTAACATGAGTTATAATGGCTCTTTAAAAAATGTAGAATTAGAAATAGCAATAAATAATGATTTTGATGTTTATATTAATGATATATTTTCAGGACATTATGAAAAATCTCCATCTGAATTTACCCCAGCAAAATATGACCTCTCTTCATACATTGAAAGATTTCACAATGGCTCAAATATCATAAGAATTGAAGGAAATAATCTTTATATTGCAGGAGGATATTTCAAAATTGTTTATGATGGGCTTTATAGTCAGGTAGATAAATATAAATTTCCAGGCATTAGAGGTTTAATTAATTTATATGATTCCTTTTACATTCCAGGAGATTTAAATTCAATGAACATCACATTACATTATAACAGCTCTTATGAAACTTTTCTTAAAATCGGGAATGTAACAGTTTATAATGGAACAAGTGATGGAAAAGAAAAGATAATCTTAGATAACCCCTATCTTTCTTCTTTATTAAATTATAATTCCTTAGAAAGAAAAACAATTCCTTTAAGATTAGGAATGAAAAATGTTTCTTATCAAACAATCGTAAAGGGGGTAGAGGCGATTTCTGTTACAGATTTATCTGGAAGTATGGAAGATGAGTGTAGCGGAGGATTTGGTGTTTTATTCTGTTGTTGGTTTGCAGGGGGCTGCAATACTCAACAAGATTGTGAAAATTGCGGAGGAACATGGACTGAAAAATTAACAAAAGCTAAAGAAGCAAATATAGCTTTTATAAACTCCATCTTAAATAATTCAGAAAATCTCGTTGGTTTGGTAGGTTATAGAAGTGATATTTCAGATTCTGATTGCCACGCCTTATCAGGAGATAATGAATCTTTAATAAATAAAGTTAATGAATGGTATGCTAATGGTGAAACTTGTATATGTTGTGGAATTAACAAGGCAATTTCAGAGTTATCTTCAAGTTCTTCAGATAAATATAAGGTGATGGTTGTAATGAGTGATGGGGAAGCTAATGTTCAGTGTTCAGAACAAGGAACAGGAAATGCAAAACAAGATGCAATACAAGCTGCCTGCGATGCATTTAATCTTTACAACATAACAGTTTATGCAGTGGGATTTGGTGATGACGCTGATGAAACAACATTAAGTGCAATTGCAGAATGTGGAAATGGAAGTTATTATTTTGCTAATGTAAGTGATATTACAGAAATTTATAAAAATATTTCTCTTGATATTCTTGAAGCTTTTTACAAAGAACAAACAATAAGCTCTACTTCAAATATACTCACAGAGATTTATCCAGATTCTTATATTAATTTTGATTATGATAGAGAGGAGGTCCCATACGGAATAACAATTAGTCTTGAAAAGGAATTTTATGATAATAATACAGGAAATTTTACAATTCCTCAAGATGCCAGGCTGGTAGATGTTAATGTTTTATCTTATTCTGGGCCAAAATGGACTTCTTTTGTAGAGATTTACAATCAGACTTCCTTAGCTAGAATATTTAATCTTTCTTCTTATGGCTTTACTTTCACAGAGTTGGGAGACCCCTATATAATCCACATTCCTGACAATTTTGTAGGAATGGGAAATAATAGTGTTAAATTATTTACAGGAATCTCTCCAATAAATCTTTCATCTGGCTCAAAATCAAATAAAATTGTCTACACCCTTGTTAAAGAAGCTGTTGGTTATAGTCCAATTTTAAGCTCATCTGAAGGTTGTAATTGGAATGTTGAATTTGAAGACTCTTCAACAAGTTCTTTCAAAGTTCCAGAAGATTATTCTGGAAACAATAAATGTTATTTTAATTCAACCTCTACGATATATGATGAGAATGATGCAATTTCTGTTGCAGTTTATTTATTATTGCAAAAACTTGATTTAGATTCTGACAACAAAATTGATACAAAATTTTCAGAACAGAATTTAGAAATAGATTCAAGTGAAATTACGGGCATTCCTTTTACATATTCAAGTGAAATTCAAATTAGGGTTTGGAATTAAAATGATGCCTTGCTTTTAGGTAAAAGGCACGTAAATTAAATAAAAATGTTAATGCAAAATCAAAAGTTGAGAAGACTTAATAAAAGAGCGCAGATATTTACACTTATTGGAATAGCCTTAACTCTACTTTTTTTTGTAACTTATAGTATCTATTCAATATTAAATGAAAGAACTCCAATAAAGACAAGAATAAACACCATGGATTCTTTTCTTTTTTCAATAGAAAAAAATCTTGAGAGGCAACTTTACATTTCTGGCTTTAGGACAATTTTTCTTGCTGAAGATTATATCGGAAGAACAGGGAATACTATTACAAATTTTTCTGAGTTATTTGAAGAGGCAATTAATAACGGCACGATTTATGGAGAGGAGTCAAGTTTTCTCCAAGGAACAACAATTACAGAAATTCAGGAGAACATAATGGAGAAGGCAGGAAAAATGAATCTTGAAATAAATTTTTCCAATTCTGTCGTCAAAGTTAAACAAGAAGATCCTTGGAGTGTTTCTTTTTATTTGAATTTTACATTAAATTTAACAGATAAATCTGGAATGGCTTATTGGTATAAAAATGAAACCATAAGGGCGGAAGTAAGCATAATGGGGTTTGAGGATCCTCTTTTCTTAATTAATACACAGGGAAAAGTTTCAAGAAAAATAAATAAAACAATATATGAAGGAAACTATGTTGAAGGCAGTGATGTAACTAATTTAACATATCATTTGGAAGAAGGATATTATGCAGCAAATCCTAATGCCCCATCTTTTATAAAAAGATTAGAAGGCAAAGTAGAAGGAGATGAAAATGGAATTGAGAGTTTTGTTTATATTCCTGATTTAAGTCAACAGGGAATTCCGATAAAAGAGAAATCTTTAATTGATTACATTTATTTCTCAAGTTCAAACCCAGCAAGTTATAAAGTTAGTGGTATGCCTTCTTGGTTTAGAATAGATTCCTCGCATGTTGATAAATATCAAGTGGGAAGTTTAATTGAATAAAAATAATTAAAAATATAAAAATATATAAAAATTGGAAAAATGAAAGACAAATTGCAAAAATTTTTATTGATTATTTTTATAATCTTCTTTATAGTTTTTTCAATTATTTATTATGAAAAAAATTTAAAAAGTGAAGACAAGAATAATACAGTTGAGCAAGACATAAAAAATAATAATTCTCCTCAAAATGATACAAATAAAACGGGAGCATTTAATGAAGATGGAAACAAAAAAAATATGAATGGAGGAGGGAGTGGTGGGGGAGTTTCTGA
>CAYZDX010000021.1:0-4383 GCA_964477565.1 Candidatus Woesearchaeota archaeon
TTTATTAGAAGAGATTTCTATCTTATAAAGTCCTGTTTCTTCTGGTTCAAAAATAAAGATCCCTTTTCTTCCTTTTTTGACATAAGAAGTAGAGGGTGTAATAATCTTTAATTTGTAATCATCATATTCTCTAAGGTCTATTTTAATTTTTTCTCCTAAAACATAACTATTTTTTATTGGCTTTGAAAGAATGGAGGGCATTAAAAACAAGAAGATTAAGACAGCTAAAATTATAATTCCCATAAAGCTTATTGCTCCAAGTTTAGCTAAACTTTTTTTATTCATCTTCTTCTTTTATTTTCCAGAGATTTATCCTCCCAACTCTAAAACCATTTATTTTATTTTCAATCTGCAATTTCAAACATCTAACTTGAATAGAGTGCCAAGATTTTTCAAGATAAGTTGCAATTTCTTGGGTAGATAAGGGGGGTTCAGAATTTTTTAAAAAAGCTAGTATTTCCTCTTTTAATTTATCCTCTTTTTTGCGACTCATTGTATGATATATCGTACTTTATATGGTACTAATCGTAATAAAATTTGTGGGTTTAAATATTTTTAGTTTTATAATTTGAAGAAAGTTTTTCTATATAAAAAGGCATTAATACAAGAAGAAATAACATACTGATTCATAAGGGTATGATAGGTGGGATATAAAGTAAAAAAGAAAAAGAAGGAAAATTTGCTTTCAAAAGGTACAATCTAGATTTTCTACTTTGAAAATAAATTATTTATGCCAGGAAGTTTAAATAGAAGTGAGTTGCCTTGGGGTTTATATTCAATGGCCCCCTTCTTTTATTGCTGCTTGAGCAGCTGCCAATCTTGCTATTGGAACTCTATAAGGAGAACAAGATACATAATCTAAACCGATCTTATGGCAGAATTCTATACTTACAGAATCTCCTCCATGCTCTCCACAAATTCCAAGTTTCAAATCTGGCCTTGTTTTTCTTCCTTTTTCTATAGCAATTTTTATCATCTCTCCCACACCCTCCTGGTCTAAACTTTGGAAAGGGTCTCTTTCATAAATTCCTAAATCTATATATTTTCCTAAAAATTTTCCAGCATCATCCCTACTGAAACCACAACCCATCTGTGTTAAGTCATTTGTTCCAAAAGAAAAAAATTCTGCAACTTCTGCAATTTTATCAGCAGTAACAGCTGCTCTTGGAACTTCAATCATTGTTCCAACTTTATACTCAAAAGAAATCCCATTCTCTTCCTGAACTAATTTGGCAATATTATCAATAATTTTTTTCTGAATTTCTAATTCTTTTACATCCCCAACTAAAGGAACCATAATCTCTACCTCAACTTTTTTATTCTCTTTAATTAATTCTACAACAGCTTCAAATATTGCTCTTGCCTGCATTTCAATAATTTCAGGATAAGTTATTCCTAATCTACAACCCCTATGGCCCAACATTGGATTAAACTCAAATAAATCCTTAACTTTTTCTTTTAATTTTTCAACATCAACACCCATTTCTTCTGCAATTTCTTCAATTTCCTCTCCTTCTTTAGGCAAGAATTCATGTAAAGGTGGGTCTAAAAGTCTAATTGTTACAGGCATACCTTCCATAACCTTGAAAATTTCAATAAAATCAGATTTTTGCATTGGCCTTATTTTTGCTAATGCCTTTTCTCTTTCTTCTTTTGTTTCAGCTAAAATCATCTCTCTAACTGCTTTAATTCTTTTTTCTTCAAAAAACATATGTTCTGTCCTACATAAACCAATTCCTTCTGCTCCAAATTTAATAGCTTGTTCTGAATCTTTGGGTGTGTCAGCATTTGCCCTAATTTTTAATTTCCTAAACTCATCTGCCCACTCCATAATTTTAGCAAAATCTCCAGCCAATTCAGGCTCTACTAATTTTATTTCTCCTATAAAAACTTCTCCAGTAGAGCCATCTAAGCTTATGAGGTCTCCTTCTTTCACTTCCTTACCATTTACTTCTAATTTTTTCTCTTCCTCATGAATGTTAAGTTCAGAGCATCCCGCAACGCAACATTTTCCCATTCCTCGCGCAACAACAGCTGCGTGACTTGTCATGCCCCCTCTTGCTGTTAGTATTCCCTGAGCAGCATGCATTCCTTCAATATCTTCAGGACTCGTCTCAACTCTAACTAATATAACTTTCTCACCTTTTTCTGCCATTAATTTTGCATCTTCTGCATTAAATACAACCTTGCCAACAACAGCCCCAGGAGAAGCCGGCAAACCTTTAGCAATAGCCCCTTTTGCAGCTTTTTCTTCTGGGTCAAGCTGTTTATGCAAGATTTGATTTAAAGATTCTGGAGAAATTTTCAATAAAGCTTCTTTTTTATCAATTAAACTTTCTTCAACCATATCCACAGCAATTTTTATTGCAGCTTGAGCAGTTCTTTTTCCGTTTCTTGTCTGTAAGATGTAAAGTTTTCCTTTTTCAATTGTGAACTCAATATCCTGCATATCCCTATAATGCTTTTCCAATTTATCCCTAATCACTAAGAGTTGATTATAAATTTCTGGCATCTTTTCCTGCAATTTTTCAATTTTTTCTGGAGTTCTAATTCCAGCGACAACATCTTCTCCTTGAGCATTAAATAAAAACTCGCCGTAAAATCTATTTTCTCCGGTTGAAGGATTTCTTGTAAAAGCAACGCCAGTTCCTGAATCTTCACCCATATTTCCAAAAACCATTGTCTGAACATTAACAGCGGTTCCTAATAGGCCAGTAATATTATTCATCCTTCTATAAGCAATTGCTCTTTCATTATTCCAAGATTCAAAAACCGCATTAATTGCCATGAATAATTGTTCTTTTGCATCATTTGGGAAAAGAGTTCCTGTTTTTTCCTGAATAATTTTTTTGTATTTTTCTATAACTTTTTTTATATCTTCAGTTTCAAGTTCTGTATCAAATCTAATTCCTTTTTCATCTTTAACTTCTTGTAAAGCTTCTTCAAATAAAGCATGCTTAACTTTCATTACAACATCTCCAAACATCTGTATAAATCTTCTATAAGAATCATAAGCAAATCTTTCATTATTGGTTAGTTCAGCAAGTTTCTTAACGGTTTCGTCATTTAAACCAAGATTCAAAATAGTATCCATCATTCCAGGCATTGAAATTGCTGCCCCTGAACGAACAGAAACTAATAGGGGATTTTCTCCACCTAATTTTTTTCCTGTTTTTTCTTCAAGCTCTTTCAATTTCTCTTCTATTTGTTCTATAACTTCTTGAGGCAATTTTTTATCATTCTCATAATAAAGTTGGCAAACCTCTGTTGTAATTGTAAATCCCGGGGGGATGGGCAAACCAAGAGAAGTCATTTCAGCGAGATTTGCGCCTTTACCTCCCAATAGTTCCTTCATCTCTTTATTTCCCTCATCAAATGAGTAAACATATTTTGGCATAAATTTTTTTAAAATGGGGGCTTTATAAATCTAACGCTCCAAAAATTTTAGAAATTATTCTTAACTTTAAATGTCGTCGAGATTTCTCTTAATTGTAATAATTTCTTTTTTTCTGTAACCATAAGATTAGATTCAAGAAGTTTTTAAATACCCCCAAATTTAAGATAAGTTTATATAAACTTCTCTTTTTTATTTTTTAATGCATGAAGAAGCAATAATTAATAGTATAATAAAAGAGATAGAAAATCAAGAAAAAGTTAAAAGTATTGAGATAGAAGTAGGAGAACTTGCAGGAATTGAAGCTGAACATCTTAAAGAACATTTAAAAGAAAGAGTTGATTGGGAAATTGAGGTTGTAAAAAAAGATTCTTTAGTTAGGTGTGAATGTGGTTATAAAGGAAAAGCTAAAATAAAAGAAAGATTACATGATTTTGTAATTTTTTCTTGCCCTTCTTGCGGAGAGATTCCTGAAGTTTTAGATGGCAAGGATATTAAAATAAAGAGCGTAATTTATAAATAAAATGTGTTTATCTATTCCTGGAAAAATCATAAAAATTGAAAATGAAAAATTCATAATTGATTATAATGGAGATAAAAGAGAGGCTAAGATGAGTTTAGTTGATGTTAAAGTAGGAGATTATGTCATTGTTAACAATAAGATAATTGTGGCTAAAATAAAAGAGGGACAGGCAAAAAAATTTTTAGAGATTGTTAAAAATGTTGGAGGATAAAGTGGGAGAAGCAGAAGAAATTTTTTTTAGATATGCTTTTCCTTGCACCGGAGATTTATTGGATATTAGAGCAATTAGTGAAGAGGATTACAGAAAAATGGAAAGATATGCAAAAAGAGGAGAAACTCCAAGAAGACAAGAATTAGAAAGAATTTATAAAAATGCTATAAGGAGAATGAAGATAGTTGCAGGAGAATTAAAAAAACCTTTGTGGGATCTTAATGTTGTAAGGGAATATTTTTTAAGAAGACATAA
>CAYZDX010000021.1:4483-9993 GCA_964477565.1 Candidatus Woesearchaeota archaeon
TTTATGTTGTAGAATATGAAGGGAAAAAAGAGAGAATTATTGGAAATTATTGTCCTTATGCAGAAATAGGGGATAGAATAAGTTTTCATTGGAAAACTGCAATTGAAAAAATAGAATGAAAATCCTTGTTTTAGGAAATGAATTTATTGAAGAAGATTCAGCTGCAAAGAAAATTGCAGATTTATTCTCAGGAAAAATTGCAAAAATAAAAGATAGTTTTGAATTGCTTTCTGAATTAGAAAATGTTAGGGAAAATGAAGAAATTGTGATAATTGATGTTGTTGAAGGTTTAAAAAATGTGGAAGAATTAAAATTAGAAGATTTAAAAAATTCTAAAATTCTGACAGCGCATGATTTTGATGCTTCCTTTATCTTAAAACTTTTAAAACCAAAAGTTAGGATAATCGGTATTCCGAAAATTGTTGATGAGAAAAATTTGGAAAAAATAAAAAAAAGAATAGAGAAATTAATCAAAGCCACCTAACTTTTAAGAAATGGGTAGAACAAGAGAAGCAAGGATCATAGGCGCGGATTAGCTTTTCTATTTCTTCTACAATTTTTTCTTTTTTCGCATTTCTTTTTAACATTTTATTAACCAGATTTTTTATATCAAGCTCCATCATATTTAAATTTTGAGTTGTTGGAGGAATTATATTACAATAACTTATTTTTCCTTCCTTATTTATTTTATACTCGTGAAATAGTGTTCCGCGAGGAGCTTCGACAGCTGAAATTCCCTGACCTTCTTTAATTTTATATCCTCTCTTTATTCTTTCCTCTTTAAGATTATCAAGAAATTCTATTGCCTTTTTTGTTAAATATAATAATTCAATAGCCTGACATTGATTATTATAAAAAGGATTTTTAAGAGGTAATTTTCCTAATTTTTTTAAATAACTTAAAGATTCTTTATCAAGATTCTGATAATTATTATTTATTCTTGCAATTGCTCCAGTAACATAAGGCCAACCATCTTTTAAAACAAATTTTGATGTTGCATATTCCCTTATGTTTTCTTTTAAATGTTTTTTATAATCTTCTGTATAAATAATTCCAGATTTAGAAATTATTTTTCCGGAAATCAAACCTTCCCCATCCAAAGATAAGTAATCTGTGGCTCTTTCAAATTTTGGATTTTTTAATCCCAAAAACAGTTCAATTGTTTTCTTTATTGTTTGTTGAGAATTTTCTAATTCCCTTTTGAGTTCTAAAATTTTTTTCCTATCAATTATTGGAATTTTTTTAATATCACAAAAAGGATGAATTTCCCTTCCTCCAAAAGTTTCAATTATTTTATTTCCTAGCCTTATCAGTTTTAAAGCATCATCTATCTTTCCCTTATATCTTTTTGTCATTGTCAAAACTGAAGAAAATCCTAAATAATCTGGTAAAGAAAGAAAATAAAGATGAGTTGCATGACTTCTTATTCTTTCCCCAATCAAAAGGAGTTTTCTTAAAACTAACTGATTTTGAGTTGGTTTTATATTTAAAGCATTTTCTAATGCTTGTATTGAGGCTATTGAATGAGAAGTAGAACAAATTCCACAAATTCTTGAAACAATTTCCTGAACATCCTTCAGTTTCTTGTCTAAAACCAAAGCTTCAAAAAATCTTGCGCCCTCCATTGCTTCTAATTGACATTCTTCTACTTTTCCTTCCCTAATCCTCAAGCTTAAACTCGCGTGTCCTTCAACTTTACATATATGATTAAGTTCTATTTTTCTAACCATCTTGATATTTTCTCCTCTTCTTCAAATTGCAAGCCTGAAAAAGTTTCAAGTTTATCTTTAATTTGTTTTTGATTATAACCCTTTTCTTTCAACAATTTAAAAAAAGCCTTGAAATTTGCATCTTTACAAGGGCCTCTGCAACCATAACAAGTTACACCATTTGAAGGACATAATGCATTACAACCACCATTTGTTATAGGACCTAAGCAGATTTCACCTTTTTCAAGAAGACATGGATTTCCTTTTTTCCTGCATTCAAAACATACTGGATTTGTGTAAGGAATTTTTTTTGGCTCTATACCTAAAACTATTTTTTTGACAAAATCAAGTATTTCTTTTTTATTTGGAGGGCATTGTGGCAAATAATAATCTACTTTAATATGCCTGTCTATAGGTTCTGGATTTTCTGCTTTTAAATGATTATAGCTTGGATAAACAAATCTCATAACTTTTTCTTTATTCAAAAAATTTTTTATTGATGGAACTCCTCCAAAACATGCACAAGAACCTAAAGCAACAACCTTCTCTGCCCTTTTCCTCAATTCATTAAGCATAATAATATCCTCATCAAAGCAAACTGTTCCTTCAATAAAAACATAATCAAATTTTCCCTCATAATTATCCTCTTTAATTAAAGGAAAACTTTTTATGTCAAGCAATTTTGTGAGTTGTTTAAAGCAGTCCTCATAAAGTAAAGTTAAAAGACAGCCAGCACATCCACTGATTCCAAATATTCCTATTTTTGGTTTTTCTCTATTTGCCCCCCTCATTTTCAAGTTTTTCTTTTATTTTATCATATCTAAAAACAGGGCCATCTTTACAAACATAAACATCTTGCAACAAACATCTTCCACAAACACCAAAACCGCATTCCATTCTCCTTTCCAAACTCCAATAAATTTGATTATTTTTAACTCCAAATTTATTTAATTTTTTTGTTGTTGTTTCCATCATTATTTCTGGCCCGCACATTAAACATGCAAGATTTTTTTTATTCCTAACTTGTAAAAAATCCCGAACATATCCTGTTTTGCCATTCCAACCTTTTTCTGGTTTATCAAGGATTATAGAAAGATTAAATTTTTTCTTCCATTCTTTTATCCTATCTTTAAGGAGAATATATTTCTGATTTCTAAAGCCAAAATAAATATCAATTTCTCCAAAGTGCTTTCTATTTTTTTCTATAAATTCTATTAAAGAGGTTATTGGAGCTATTCCTGTTCCTCCTGCAATTAATATTAAATCTTTATCAAGCAATCTTGTTAAGGGAAAGCCCCTTCCGTAAGGCCCGCGAATCCAAATCTTGTCTCCAACTTTTAATTTGAAAATCTGAGAGGTTACTGAGCCGACATTTCTGACAAGCATATCAACATAATTTTTAGAATAAGAACAAGAGGCAAGAGGACATTCTCCGACACCTAAAATTGAGACCTGGAAAAATTGACCTGGAAGAGGATTTATAGGAGCTTTAACTCTAATTAACTTAATATCTTCATTAATATTCTCAACTTTAACAATCTTATATTTTTCTGGTTCGTAGGACATTTTTCTTTTTTTTATTTTTAGGCATACTTTTTAACAAGTTTATTATTTCAACCCAATCAATTTTTGTAGGGCATACTCTCAAGCATCTACCACAACCAACACACATCTCCCTACCATATCTTTTTTTATAATAAACAATTTTATGATAAACAAAATGTTTGAATCTGCTTTCTCTTGATTCTCTAAAAACTTTTCCTCCAGCAACTTCTGAAAAACTTTTTAGTTGGCATGATGCCTGTTTCCTGATTCTTTTTCCTGTTTTCAAATTTATATCTAATTCATCTTGAATATCAAAGCAATTACAAGTAGGACAATAAACTGTACAAGCACCACAACTCAAACATTTCTCAACAGCAGTTTTCCAAATTTTATTTTTGTAGTTTCTCTCTATATCTTTATTTTTCAAAGTTTTATAATTTTTTATGGATTTAATATAAAGTTTGTTTGCATCAGGATAATTTTTAACAAGTTTCATTCCTTCTTTAGAATTAACAGAAACATAATACCTATCTTTTACAGGATAGAAAAACAAGTCAGATTTCCCTTGTGTTTTGTTCATGGAATTACAAAAACAGTATTCATCTGGTTCTTCGCAATGCAGCCCAATTAAAATCATGTTTTTCCTTCTTTGAATATATTGTGAATCTTTCATCACACTATCAAGAATTTCTATGGCATTCAAGTCGCAACTCCTTAAACCAAAAATAACTCTTTTCACTTTCTCTTTTTTTTCTTTTGGTTTTCCATTAAATTCAAAAAGTTCTTGAGATTCTGGAATAAGAATTTGTTTTGGTGGGACAATTGTCAAAGATTCTAAATAAATTTCTTTTATATCCTCCTCATTTTTTATTTTTTCAAACTTTGAGATGCCTCTATTAAAAGGGGCGTATACCTCATATTTTCTCATTAAAGATTTTATAAAATCTTGAAATTCTGATTTTTTTATTATTTTCTGCATTTTCCTCTTTTATAAAAATTAAGATAAACTCAAATTAATTTTTTGAATGGATTTGTTTTAATAATCATAATTTTTATTTTCTTTATATTTCTTAAGTTTTATTAAATTAACTGATAAAATCTTTCCTCTGTCCTTGATTTTGCTAAGAGAGCAATTCCTAATATAACACATGAGATTCCTAAAATTAAGATAAAAAGGACTATATTTTGGTCTAAATTAAGGTCTAGATAATCTCTCTGGGATATTATTAAATTAAATCCAAGGATAACTAAAGAAGATTCTTTGATAAATTTCCCTCCTCCAAAAAATAATAAAAAAGCTAAAATTATGGGAAGCAAGATTCCTCCTAAAATTACCAGCCCTTTGTTTTCTTCATTTTGACACAAGAGTTCTGTTCTTGGAAGGCCCGATTCATAAACTATCCTACCATATTCACAATGATAAATTTTTGATGCCACAAGATGCCCTATTTCGTGGACACTTATTGTTCCAATAAAAAGAAAATTAATTAACGCTATTAAAAAAATAAAATATTTAAGAAAATCCAGAAGATAATATCCTTCTTTTATTTTATGAAAAAATTCGTGTGGTTTTTTTGCCACTCTTAAAAATTTAGAGATGAAAAATAAAAAAATAAAATTAGAGAAAATTGAAGAAGGATAAAGAAAATTTTTATTAAGAAGAACAATTAATTGCAAGATTAAAGATGTTAAAGCATAGAAAATTGCAAAATAACCTATTTGCCTATTTTCCTTGAAATATAAAAACCCTAAAAAAACCATAATTATCAAGAAAAAAGACAGGATAATTAAAAAATGGAAAAAATAAAAATTAAAAATAAAACTCAAAGCAATAAAGAGATAAAGTAAAAGTAATAAAAATATTTTTTTATTTTTTAAAATCCCATATGCAATAAAGAAAAAAGTTAGAGTTTGTAAAAATATGAAAATTGCATAGATGAAGAGAAAAGAATTTGGATTAAAGCGAATTATTTTGAAAATCCAACAAAAAGAAAGGATAAAAAGAGAAAAATAAAGTGAAAAAAGTGCAAAAAAAGATAATGCTAAATCATTATAGTGTTTTTTATAAAAATTAGACAGGCCCTTAACTAAGAAAAATAAAATTAAGCTTATTAAGATTGTATTAATTATAAATAGTATCATTTTAACTTTCAGGAGCCTGTGTAGCTCCGAATACAATATTTCCTTTACAAGTTCCTGCAACACCAACAGGAACATAGATACGCCAATAAGTTGCATTTATTGCTTCATTATAAG
>CAYZDX010000022.1:0-9987 GCA_964477565.1 Candidatus Woesearchaeota archaeon
ATTATTGGAGTGAGAAGAAAGCGGTCATTCGAGGGTTCGAGTCCCTCCCCGCGCTTTCTATTAACTTGAAATGTCTAGGCATGTTTTATTTGTGATTTTTGTTAAAGGGGACGACACGACCTATTTGAAAATAGTTAGAAACTACAAGCGAGAGATTTGAAATTCTTTTCTGTAGTGAGAAAAAGTTTTTAAAAGAGAATATTGGATTTCTGCTTTTAATTTGAAAAATTTAGATTTGTGAACGGCCTTGTAGTGCCTATCAAAAATTTTATAAAGTTGATTGTAGTGGTTAATTTATGTATATAGTAAAGAAGAAAATTAAGGGAAAGGAGTATTATTATTTGAGGAAAAGTATCAGAGAGGGCAAGAAGGTTAGAAGTAAAACTGTTTCGTATCTTGGCAAGTCGAGGGGAGAGGCAGAAAAGAAGGCAAAAGAGATTATAGGAAAATTAGAGAAAGAAAAAATTAAAAAACAAGAAATTGTAGAAAGAGAGATGAAAGAAAGATTTGAGAAAGTAGAAGAAAAGTTGGATGAGATAACAAGAATTGCGAGAAGAAGGGGTTTCTTTTTTCAAACTGCAGGAATTTATGGAGGGAAAGCTGGTTTTTATACCTACGGTCATTTAGGCAAGGCTCTAAAATTAGGATGGGAGAATTTGTGGAGGGGTTATTTTTTACAGGAAGAAAATTTTTATGAAATTCAAAGCAATAATATTTTGCCTGAAAAAGTTTTTGAAGCTTCTGGCCATTTAAAAAATTTCAATGATCCTCTTGTTGAATGTAAAAAATGCCATTTTAGATTTAGGGCAGACCAGTTCTTAGAAGATAAAGGAATAGAAAATGCTGAAACATTAAGTATAGAGGAGATGAGTGGGATAATAAAAGAAAATAATTTTAAATGTCCTAAATGCGGTGGAAATCTTGGAGAAGTTAGGTGGTTTAATATGATGTTTCCTGTTCCAATAGGTTTTAATGATGAAAAAGGTTATCTAAGTCCTGAAACAGCTCAAGCTTCTTATCTTGCTTTTAAAGAAGAATTTGAAGCAACAAGGAATAAACTACCTTTAGGTTTAGCTATAATTGATAAAGCTTATAGAAATGAGATTAGCCCGAGACAATTATTTTTCAGGTTAAGAGAATTTACACAAGCAGAACTACAAATTTTTTTTGACCATGAAAAAATTAATGAACATAACAAATGGGAAGAAATGAAAGAGAAGAAATTAAAAGTAAAATTAAGCAAAGAGAGAGAAATTAAAGAGATAAGATGCGAGGAGTTAAATAAAAAATTTGGATTGCCTAAATTTTATCTATATTATGCTGGCAAGATTCAAGATTTTTATTTGAAGATTTTAAAAATACCGCAGGAAAAGTTCAGGTTTCGCGAACTAAGTGAGAAAGAAAGAGCATTTTACAACAAAATTCATTTTGATATTGAACTCAACTTAGAAACTATGAATGGCTTTAAAGAAGTAGCAGGTTTACATTACAGAACAGACCACGACCTAAAGGGGCATCAAAAAGTTAGTGGAGAAAGTTTAGAAATTTTTTATGAAAACAAAAGATTTATTCCTCATGTTTTAGAATTGAGTTTTGGTGTTGACAGGAATATTTGGGCTTTACTTGATATTTTTTATTTTGTTGGGAAAGAAGGGAGTATGTTCAGATTTCCTCCAAAACTTGCCCCATATAAAATTGCGGTCTTACCTCTTATAAAAAATAAAAAAGAATTTGTTGAATTAGCAAGAGAAGTTTATAATCAGATTAAAGAAGAAGTTCCTTGTTTTTATGATGAATCTGGAAGTATTGGGAGGAGATATGCAAGACAAGATGAAATTGGAACTCCATTTTGCATTACTATTGATGGCGAGAGTTTAGAAAAAAAAGATGTTACAATTAGAAATAGAGACAATCTTGAACAGGTTAGGGTTAAAATTTCTGAATTAAAAGAGGTTTTAAGAAAATTAATTAATGGCGAGATTGAGTTTGAAAAAGTAGGGAAGAAAGTGAAGTAAATTGTTAGTTAGTTTTAAATATTCTTTAGTGTAATTTTTAATAGGGCCCATAGTCCAATGGCAAGACGTACCCTTGGCTGGGGTGAGATCCGGGTTCAACTCCCGGTGGGTCCATATGAGAAAAATGAAAATTTTATATGGTCTAAGTGGAGATGGTTTTGGTCACAGCTCGAGAGCAAGAAGTATAATCCCATATTTAGAGAAGAAAGGGCATAAATTGAAAATACTCACATATGGAAGAGCTGTAAAAATCTTAAAGAAGCAAGGTTTTGATGTTCTCGAGATTTACGGTATGGAGATGAAATTCAAGCAGGCAAAATTGGACAAAACATCAACTACTAAAGAGAGTTTAAAGAGTTTTTTAACAAATATAAAGAAGAGCAAAAAAATACATTCTTTGATGAAAGAAAGTTTTGATTTATGCATAAGTGATATGGAACCTTTAGTCCCAATTTTGTCTTTTTGGTATAGATTGCCTCTCTTAAGTATAGATAATCAGCATAGGCTTGTGAATTTGGAATTAAAAATTCCAAAGAAATATTTACGAGATTATAGGATAGCAAAATTTGTGACAGAAAGTTTTGTCGCAAGGGCTGATTGGTATATTATCACAAGCTTCACTAAATCAAAAATAAAGAAAAAATATCAGGGCAAGACTTACATTGTGCCTCCCATTATAAGGCCAGAGGTAAAAAAACTTAAAGCAAAAAAGAAAAACAAAATTTTAGTTTATTTAACAAGAAAAAATGCGAGACTTTTGAATATTTTAAAAAATTTTAATGAAGAGTTTGTCATTTATGGCTATGATGTAGAGAAAAAACAAAATAACTTAATTTTTCATAAATCAGGAGATAAATTTCTTCGAGATTTAGCAGAATGTAAGGCGATTATTGCAACTGCTGGCTTCACCTTAATTTCAGAATCTCTTTATTTAAAGAAACCTTATTTTGCTCTTCCTTTAGAAGGCCAGTTTGAACAAGTTTTAAATGCACTTTTTTTGAAAAATGCTAAATTAGGTGATTATTCTGAAAAGCCAGAGAAGGAAAAAATCTCAGATTTTTTAGCTAATTTAAAAAAATATGATGAAAGATTAAAGAAATATTCTCCTGACTATGACTTGTTATTTAAAACTTTAGATAAAGTCTTGAAAAAAGTGAAGAAAATATAACAAATCTGTTAGAAATCTTTTTATAGTTTATTAGTTTAGATAGAAGATGGTAGAAGAAGATTGTGTATTTTGCAAAATCATCAAAAAAGAGATTCCAGCTGAAATAGTAGAAGAGAGTGAAAATTTTATTGTTATTAAAGATATAAGGAAATTAGTTGATGGACATAGTTTAGTTATACCTAAGAAACATTATAAAACTTTATTAGATATGCCTTCTTCTCTTTACAGCGAATTTCTTGATGTTGTTAAAGATGCTACATTTAAATTACTAAAAGATACTGGTGCTGAAGGTTTCAATTTGGTTATGAATAATTTTGAAGCTGCTGGACAAGTTGTTAGACATGCCCATCTTCATATTTTGCCGAGAAAAAAAGATGATGGTTTACATTTAACTCTTGGAGATAAGGGAGTTTAAAAGATTTAATCTATCTTTCTTTTGAAAACAAAATGTTTTTAAATCGCTCTTTATTTTGTATAAAGTTAAAAGAGGTAAAAATGGCATGGCTTGAAGTTGAAACTAAGATTAGGGTTGCAGATGTTGTTCAAAGTATCAAGGATATGAGAGAAAGAATAAAGAAAATAGCCAAGCTAAAGAAAAAGACAAAAAAGGGGGATGATTATTTTGCCATCAAAAGGAGGGGTTATCCAAAAAAAGCTTTTAGAATAAGGACAGAAAAAGGAAAATGCATTGTTAATTTTAAAAAATGGTTGAAGAAATATTGGAGTAAAGATGTTGTTGTTAAGGAAGAATTTGAATTTGAATTGCCGAAAAAAAGCCTCGATAATTTCTTAGCTTTATTAAAAGATTTGGGATTTGAGGAGTGGGTTAAAAAAAGAAAAGTAAACGAAACTTATATTTACAATAAAGACAAGAATGTTTCAATTGAACTAAATAGGGTAGAGCATTTGGGGTGGTTTGTTGAAATAGAGTATTTAGCTCAGCCAAAAGATATGAATAAGGCGAAGAAAAGAATCAGGCAAGTTTTAAGAGAATTGGGAGTTAATCAGGAGGATATTGACAATACTGGTTATACAAAAATGTTGTGGGATAAAGGGATAAGAGATAGGAAATTTTTCTTGATTAAAAAAGTCAAGAAAAAATTATGAAGTAAAATGAAATATGTAGAAAAAAAAGGAAAAAAATTTTGGCCAACAAGGGCAATGAAGGAAATTTCTCTGGCCTCTCCAAATATTTATAAAAGGGGGGAGGATGTTAAAGAATTTTGGGCGGAGGAGGCAGAGAAATTAGATTGGTTTAAAAAGTGGGATAAGATTTATGAGCAAAAAGGTTGCAAATTCAAGTGGTTTTTGAATGGTAAGATAAATGTTTGTTATAATGCTGTTGATAGGCATGTTAAAAATGGAGAAGGAAAAGAGACAGCAATAATATGGGTTCCAGAGCCACCAAGAGAAAAGAAAATTAAGATTTCTTATTCTGAACTTTATAAAATGGTTAATAATGCTGCTTTAATGTTGAAGAAAAGAGGAATTAAAAAAGGAGATGTTGTAGCAATTTACCTACCTTTGATTCCAGAAGTACATGCATTTATGTTAGCTTGTGCAAGAATAGGAGCAATTCATAGTGTTGTTTTTTCAGCTTTTTCAGCAGATGCTTTAAGGACAAGATTAAAAGATGGCAGGGCAAAATTGCTGATAAGTTGTGATTATTATTTCAGAAAAGGACAAAAGCAAGATTTGACAAAAAAAGTTAGGGAAGCAACAAGAGGAATTAAAATAAAAAAGATAATAATAAAGAGAAAACAAGTTGGGAAATTTCTAAATAAACCATTGAAGCAAGAGATTAAGGCAGAAGAGATGGAAAGTAATGAGCCACTTTTTATTCTTTACACATCTGGCACCACTGGAAAGCCAAAAGGGGTTGTTCATGATACTGGTGGATATGCTACTCAAGCTTTATCTACTTCTAGATATAATTTTAATTTAAAAAAGAGAAGCAGGGTGTGGTGTACAGCAGATATTGGATGGGTTACAGGACATACTTATGCTTGTTATGGACCTTTACTTGCTGGAGCTACAACATTAATTTATGAAGGAGTCACAACATATCCAAATCCTTCCCGCCTTTTTAAAATAATTGAAGAAAATAAGATAGAGATTTTTTATACTGCTCCAACAGCAATAAGAATGTTTTCTTTAATGGGAACAGAATATGCAAAAAAATATAAGTTGAAAAGTTTGAAAATTTTAGGGACTGTCGGCGAACCTATCGACGAGAAGGCGTGGTATTGGTATTTTAAAAATATAGGTAAAGGAAGATGTCCTATTATTGATACTTGGTGGCAGACAGAAACTGGAGGAACATTAATTAATTCTCTTCCAGGAGTTGGACCTTTTATTCCTACTTATGCTGGAAGAAGTTTTCCTGGAACAAAACATGAAGTAGTGGATGAAAAAGGTAAGAAAGTTAAGGAAGGTAAACAAGGTTTATTAGTTCAATTATCCCCTTTTGCTCCGGGTTTGTTGAGGAATGTTTGGAGAAATGAAAAAAGGTATAAAAAATATTTTAAATATGGCTTATATTTCAGTGAGGATAATGCTCTTCGTGAAGGATATGTTTTTAGAATTTTAGGAAGAGCTGATGATATCATTAAAGTTGCAGGCCATAGGATAAGTACAGCTGAAATTGAAAATGTTGTAGATTCTCATTCTTCAATTTCTGAATCTGCAGTTGTTTCAAGGCCTGATAAAATTAAAGGACAAGCAATAGTTGTTTTTGCTAGAGTAAAAGGAGGCAAGAAAGTTAAAGAAGAAGAAATCGTTAAATGGGTCAGAAATAAAATAAGTCCAATTGCTACTCCATCAGAAGTTTATTTTGTTGAGGATTTGCCTAAAACAAGAAGCGGTAAGATAATGAGAAGAATTTTGAGAGCGTTGCTTGTAGGAGAAAAATTAAAAGCTTTAACAACTTTAGTGAATCCTGAATGTGTAGAAAAAATTGAAGAACTTATAAGGGAGAGGCAATCTTAAATTTTAATTTTTATAAAATGCAACTTGACATTTTAATTGGAGGAAAAGCTGGGCAAGGCATAAATAAGATTTCAGAAATTATAGGAAAAGTTTTATCTAAATATGGATATTTTACATTTAATTATAGGGATTATCAATCATTAATTCGTGGAGGACATAATTTTAATATTATTTCAATTTCTGATAAAAGAATTGGGAGTATGGCTTCTAAAGTTGATGGTATACTTGCTATGGATGACAAGACAATAGAGATTCATAAAAAAGAATTGAAAAAAGGTGGTTTTGTTGTATCTTATGAAGGTTTTGAAAAATTTGGAAGAAATATTAATGTTGCTCTTTCTGGGGCTTTAATAAAAATATTAGGAATTGATAAAGAAAAGTTATTGGAGGTTATTAAAGAAGAATTAGGAGAACAAGCAGAAGCGGCAGCTTTATTTGGTTATGATTCTCAATCTGAGAAATATGGATTAAGAAGAGAAAAAAGAAAAATTAAAATTATGTCTGGGAGCCAGGCAATTGCTCTTGGGGCGATAAATTCTAATATTGATTTATATATCGCATATCCGATGACCCCTGCAACAGGAGTTATGCATGAATTAGCAGGATGGCAATCAAAGAAGAAACTTGTGGTTTTTGAGCCAGAAAATGAAATTGCAGTTGTTAATATGGCTCTTGGAGCAAGTTTTGCAGGAGCAAGAGTTATGGTAGGGACCTCCGGAGGAGGTTTTGATTTAATGTCAGAAGCTTTATCATTACAAGGACAATCTGAAATTCCTCTGGTTGTTTATCTTGCTTCTAGGCCAGGACCAGGAACTGGTGTACCTACTTATACTTTGCAGGCTGATTTAGATATTGCCTTAAGAGCAGGACATGGGGAATTTCCTAGAGTTGTTGTTGCTCCTGGCGATTTTGTTGAGGCAATAGAAAAAACAAATGAGGCTTTTTATCTTGCTCAAAATTTTAATGTTCTTTCCATTATTCTCGGAGATAAACATCTTGCTGAATCAGAATTTTCAAGTGATAGGAAACCAAATAAAATTTTGGATGTGAAAGTAAAAAGAAAAGTTCCTGGAGATGGTATAGTGAAGGCAAGTAGTTATGAACATGATGAGGGGGGATATACTACTGAAGATGCAAAATTAACAGAAAAAAATGCAGAAAAGAGAATCAAGAAATATGAGGAAATTAAAAAATTTATAGAGAAGAAGTTTGAGATGATTAAAATTTTCGGCAATAAAAATTCAAAAAATTTAGTTATTGGTTGGGGTTCCACAAAAGGAGCAATTCTTGATGCAATTGAAGGGCTTGACTGCAAGTTTTTGCAGGTTTTATATTTGAAACCTTTATCAAATAGAATAAAAAAAGAAATGGAAAATGCTGAAAATATAATTTTAGTTGAGCAGAATGTTACAGGACAGTTAGGAAGATTATTAAGAGAAAAAACAGGAATAAGAATTAAAAGAGAAAATAGAATTTTAAAGTATGATGCTCGACCTTTTTATAGGGATAAATTAAAAGAAGAAATTAAAAAAAGATTGAGATAAAATGGGAAAAGAAAAATTTGGAACAAAACAAGAGATAACCTGGTGTCCTGGATGTTTTAATTTTATGATTTTGGAAGCTGTAAAAAGAACTTTAGCTTCTCTTGAAAAACAAGGATACAGGCAAAAAGATTTTTGTATGGTTACAGGGATTGGATGCCATGCTAAAATTTTTGATTATCTTAACATCTCAGGAATTTATGGTTTGCATGGAAGAGTTTTGCCAACAGCTTTAGGAATAAAACTTGGAAATCCTAATTTAAAAGTTTTAGGATTTGGGGGCGATGGAGATACTTATGCTGAAGGTATCTCTCATTTTATTCATGCTTGTAGATATAATGCTGATATGACCATGATAGTTCATGACAATAGGGCTTTTTCTTTAACAACAGGACAGCCAACACCAACATCACAACAAGGTTATAAAGCCAAGTCAGAGCCATTTGGAGAAACAGAGAAACCACTTAATCCTGTTTTGCTTGCTTTATCTTCTGGGGCTACTTTTATTGCAAGAATAAGTGCAAGAAACTTGGATATGATGGCAAAAATATTTGAGAAGGCAATTAAACATAAAGGTTTCAGTTTTGTTGAGGTTTTGCAAGATTGCTTGATATTTAATTTAGAAGCAAATAACCTCGATGAGTATATGTATGAAGTTAACAATAGAGATAAAGAAAAAGCTTTTGAATTAGCTAGAAAATGGGATTATAATTCAAGAGCTAAGATTCCTGTGGGCATAATCTATCAAGGGAAAGAAAAAACTTTAGAAGAGAAATGGGAAGTTTTAGAAGAACTAAAAAAAAGTGGCAAGGGATGGAAGTACCTAAAGAAATAGTTTTTTGATTCTGAATTTAGGAATTTTTAAAATGGCTCTGGGGAGAGTTGAACTCCCGACCTCCTGCTTATGAGACAGGCGCTCTAACCGCTGAGCTACAGAGCCCTAATTTTCTGAAATTAAGGAAGTTTAAAAGGTTTTTTAAATTATATTTTTTTATTTTAAAAATGGAGAAAAAAGCTTTATCATGGATTTCAGTGCTCATTATTTTTGGAGTTTTAATTTATTTTTTAAATAAAATAGGTTTAAAAGAAATTTTTGATTTAATTAAAAAAGCAAATTTGTTTTTTCTGTCACTTTCCTTTTTATTTATGTTTTGTATGTTTTTTCTTTGGAATTATTCATGGGTTCTGGCCTTGGAAACTAAATTAAAGAGGAAGATTTCTTCGTTTTCTACTTTGCCTTTATATTTTATAGGAACTTTCTTTAATGATCTCACCCCCGGAGCAAAAGTGGGGGGAGAGCCCTTTCGAGCTTATTATGCTTCAAGAAAATTTAAAATAAAGAAATCAACATGTCTTGCTACAGTTATGTTTCAAAAAGGACTCACTTATGCTGTTCATTTCGCTTTTGTTTTGATTTCCTTGTTCTTACTTGTTTATTTTTTTAGTTTTAGCGAGATGGAGAATATTATCCTCTTCACTTTATCTTTGTTCTCTTTTTTAGTTCTAATTATTGTTGCAGCCTACTTCTCAAGAAAGAAAATTGAAAACCTTATAGACTATTTTTCATTTACTCACACTTTTTTTGGAAATAGGTTTAAAAATAAAAAAGAATTCAGCTCTTATTTCAAAAGAAGATACAGAAATTTTTGTTTTCATATTAAAAGTTTAGTTAAAAATAGAAAACTTCTTGTTTATGTTCTTTTGTTATCCCTTCTGTCAAAGGTTTTTTTCTATTTGTCTTCATATCTTATATTCTTATCTTTAAATATAGAATTTCCTTTTTTATTCATTATTATCGGTATGTCTTTAATGCTATTTTTTGAAGATTTGAGCGGTTTGCCCGGAGGTTTTGGTTTTTCAGAGGGGGCTTTGATTTTAATTTATAATTTATTAGGGTTGAGAGCAATAGAAGCAGCATCTGTAACTCTTTTATCAAGAGGAGTTTATTATTTCCATACATTAGTTTTGGGAGCGATGAGTTTCTTGTATTTGAAGTTTAAATATAAATAATTTGGATTTTAAAAAAAGAAAAAGAAAAAAACAAAAAATTTTTCACTGTTTCTCTTGACTGTTTACTTTCCTAAAGTTATCTCAATTGTAGAGACATTAACTTTTTTGCCTTCCTTGTTTTCAAATTCTTCAGAGTCAATTTTTATGTCTTTTACTTTGACGCCCTGGTCATTTAAAAATCTCTTTGTAGTCACTTCAGCTACATCAACAGCTCTACTTATGAATTTCCCTCTTGCTTTAACCACTACTTCGTTATTGCCTTGCT
>CAYZDX010000023.1:0-9901 GCA_964477565.1 Candidatus Woesearchaeota archaeon
TTTGTAGATCCTCCCTGATTAGAATAGCAATTCTGCTACTAAGGTTGATACCATTTTTCTCACAAAACCTTTTAAATTCTTTTAGCAGATCTTCTGGTAAGGTAATTGTTAATTTCTGATATTTCTCTATAGTGTAGTATATATGTTTTCAAATGAAAAAGTCCCGTTTACTTAACAATACAGCATGCACTTTCTTACCCCTACTTCCACTTTACTTCTACATCATCTGTTCTTTGTTTTGGTTTTATGTCAAGCTCTTTGAATCTTTTTGTTCCTGATATGATTTTTATTCTTTTTTTAAACATAATTTCTCCAAGAAAAGCTATCATAGCCCCATTATCTACAAGCAAGCTTGAGGGGGGACAAAAAAATCTCGCTTTTCTTTCTTTACACATTATTCTCGCCATTTCTTGTAATCTAGAGTTACAGGCAACGCCCCCTCCGAGAAGAAGTTCTTTTTTTCCCACATGGGCAAGAGCTCTTTCACTTGCCTCCACTAACATAGCAAAAGCTGCCTCTTGTAATGAAAAAGCAAGGTCAGGAAGAGGATATTTTTCTGACTCTAATTTTTGTTTTAAATTAGTAAGTAATCCAGAAAAACTTACATCCATCCCTTTTATTGAGTAAGGAAGTTCTACATATCTCTTTCCATTACCTGCCAATTCTTGAATCTTCGGCCCTCCAGGGAAACCCAAGCCAGCATATCTTGCAAATTTATCTATAAAATTCCCTACACCAATATCAAGGGTTTCTCCAAAAATTCTATATTTTCCAGAAGAGTATGCTATTATTTGCGTGTTAGCTCCAGAAACATATAATAAAACAGGATCTCTCGCACCAGTAATTCTACCGATTTCTAAATGTGCAAGACAATGATTAACTGGAATTATAGGTTTATTGAGCTTTTTAGCAAGTTTCTTTGCAAATTTTAAACCTTCAAGAAGGCAGGGAGGCAGGCCAGGACCTTGAGAAAAAGCAATTCCTTTTATTTTATCCTCAGAAATTCCTGCTTCTTCTAAAGCTTTTTCATATACCGCCCCGGCAACTTTCTCGTGATGTTTTCTTGCCTCAATAGGAATTATGCCTCCTTGTTTTGTTGTATAGCTGTCTTTTACATTAGCTAAAATCTTTCCTTTTTCTACTATTCCTATTCCGAATGTATGAGCTGTACTTTCTATTCCTACTATCATTTTTCCCATTCTTTTTTTGCTTTTTCATAATCTTCCTTACAACCAATATCAAACCACCCACCTTTAAAAAGAAAAGTATAAACCTCTTGCTTCTTACAAAAATCCCGAATCAAAAAACCTGGAGCATCTTTCGGCTTATCAGTTTTCATATACTCTTCAATATCTTTCAAAACATCTTTTGGAAAAATGTAAATAGCTCTGCTTATTAAATTTGTTTTTGGCTCTTTGGGCTTTTCTTCAAATTCTATTATTTTGCCTTTGTCATCAACCTCTACAACACCAAATTTTCTTGCTTCTTCTTTATCCTCTAATTCAAAAATAGCATTTATTACCGTCCTCTTTTTTTTAAAAAAATCCACAAAACTTACAAGAGAAGAATCAAATAAATTGTCGCAAGCTAAGACGAGAATGTCATCTTCTATATTTTTTTCTTTTATCACAAAATATAAATCTCCTATGCCTCCTAATCTCGTTTCATTGCTTGTTGTTCCATCGTTAAGAATTTCAATTTCTTTTTTAAAGCCATTCGTACTTAACCACCATACAAACTGCAAATAGAATCTATCATTTGTTACAATGAAAATTTTATCAATATCCTCTACATTTTCTATTTTTTCAATTATATAATTCAAAATAGGTTTGTTGTCTTTAATTGGCAATAAAGCTTTTGGCTTGTCTATTGTTAAAGGGTAGAGGCGGGTGGCATAACCTGCAGCCAAAATTATCGCTTTCATATAAAAATTAAGAATCAATTGTTTTTAAATATTAATACAACAATCCAATCCAAATTAAAAAATAAAAATTAATTTAAAAATAAAAAAATAAAAAAGAAAAAGTTACAAGCTTACCTTCTCTTCTTTTTTGTTGTCTTCTTTTTAGCTGTCTTTTTAGCTTTCTTCTTTTTTCTTCCACCCCTTGCCATTTTTGCTTCACAGACATTACCTTTTGCATCTACATAATACAAATAACCGGGTTTTCTCTCGACAGCATTTTTCAAAATTATTTTTCCCATTTTATACCTCCTTTTTTATAATTTTCAACTTTTAGGTTTGAGTAGTATTTAAATTTTTTCTTTTTATGTCTTTTATAAAAATTTTAATAACCTCTTTATTCTCGTCGTTAATTGGAATTTCTATTAGCTTAATAAATTTTTTTCCTGGTTTTATTATAGGAGTATTTGGAACCACAAATTTATAGTCAATAATTTTTCCTTCTTTATTTATCCATATAGCAAGAAAATCAGGACAAAAAAAAGAATGGATGGGCTGTCTTGTTTCTTTCTTAAATTCAAATAACAAAGCTTTTCCTTTTTTATTAAACATCAACCCTATAAACTTTTTTATTCCTTTAACTTTCTTTACAGAAAATTCTAATTCTTTTCCTTTAAATTTAAGTTTAGCTTTCATTTGTATATTTTTCTATTTCTCTCAGTTTTGAAAGAGCTTTCCCCAAATTTTCTTCATCAAATGCAGATTCCAACTCCTTAACTAAACTTATAGGGACCCTTAGATGTCTTATGGTTTTATCCTTTTTTATTTTGTTTTTTATTTCCTGACTTAATTCATTTTCTACCAATCTCTCTAACATGTCCGGCGTGGTATCTTTTTCTAAATAGAGTGGGTCCTCTGAAAATGCTACTACGACAATTCCTGGGAAAAAATAATAATGGTTCCCACCAATTTCAAAATTATATCCTCTCACTAACCTTTCTCTCATTTTCTACAAATTTTTTATAAAATTTATTTACTGTTTTTTCTGTTACATAATCGTGATGTTTAAATCCTCCCCCGAATGATTTGGGTATATGGAGGAGTTCATGTATAATCACTTTTATTTTTTCTTCCTCATTTAATTTATCAAATCTTTCACTTATAAATTCAAGAACATAAAAACTTTTTCTTCCTAACGCTTTTTGCATGACTTTCCCTAACCCGTGACATCTTGCAATAACTCCTCTTGCTTTTGAACCATAAGACCTTATACAAGCTACACTATCTAATCTTATATGTCTTAATCCCAATTTTACAACTATCTCTCTCATTTTTTCTTCAATATCATAAGCTCTTTCATATCTCATTTTCCAATCCAAGTATTTCTATAATATCTGAAAAATGCCTCAAAGCTCTTTTATTAATTACAGTATCAGAATTTGCGTGGTATGGTTCATATTCAGAAAAGAAAGCTACAGCATTTTCTAACTTATCTTTATCCCATGGATTTATTTCAAGATTCTCTTCTAAATTTGCTTTAAAATAACCTGAAAATAATTCTAACTCTTCGCTATCATTAATCCAAGTTAGGTTATTTGCCTCTTTAACTCTTGTATAAATTAAATAAAATCTATTTGGAACTCCAATGATATATTGAATCCCAATAGCATCAGTAAAGATTAATTCTCTTTTAACAAAATTTATTTGCAAAACCATTTTAAGTTATCTTATCTCCACTAACTTATACCTGCCTCTATTTCCGGATTTTATCTTGATTTGGGAGAAATGTTTATTAAAATATCCTGCGAGAAGTTTAATTAATTCAACATTCGCCTTATTATTTTCAGGAGGCGATTTCAAAAAGATTGTATAATCTCTACCTTTATTTACAATTTCCTGTTTTTTAGAATTAGGTTTAACCCTAACTTTAATTATCATTCTTGAATTTACAATGTCAACTTTTTAAATTTTTTCCTGACTATTTTCCAAAATTGGGTAAAATGATAGCCAAACATCCAATAAAACAATAACAATTATAAATATAGAAAAATAAAAAAAAGAATGGTAGAGCATCAAAAATCAGCTGGCTTGATTGTTTATTATCTTGACAAAAACAATAAGATAAAATTTTTACTTTTAAAGTATCCTACTTATTGGGGTTTTGTTAAAGGTCTTATTGAAAAAAATGAGAAGCCAAAAGAAACTGCATTAAGAGAATTAAAAGAAGAAGCTAACATCAAAGCTGAAATCTTACATAACTTTAAAGAAAAACAGGAATGGTTTTTTAAATTTAAAGGCCAACTTATTAAAAAACAGGCTGTTTATTTCCTTGCTAAAACTACAAAAGAGGAAGCAAAAAAAACAAAAATTTCTTTTGAACATGAAGATTTTGCCTGGCTAAATTATGGTGAAGCCATAAAAAAAATAAAAATTCAAGCTAATCGCGATTTATTAAAAAAAGCTTATGATTTTATTAAAAAGTATGAGAGACAAAAGAAGCTGATTTAAAATGGTATCTTATAAGATCCTTATTCCAGGAATTATCATTTTACTTCTAAACTTTCTTTTTTCATCTCCATGGAAAGAGCTTTTTATTGTGATTGGAGTTGTTTTAATTTATGTATCTTTTTTAAAAGATTAACAAATAATAAATTATTTTAATTCCCTCTCACTTATTTATATATGAAAATTTATATAGGAACATCTGGATGGAGCTATGAGCATTGGATAGGAAATTTTTATCCAAAAGAATTAGAAAGGGCGAAATGGCTTGAATTTTATTCTGAAAATTTTAATACAGTAGAACTTAACATGTCATACTATAGAATCCCTTTTCCAAACATGATTAAAGGATGGTACAAAAAAATTCCTGAAAATTTTAAATTTACTTTTAAAGCTTCTCGCTTTATAACTCATGTCAAAAAACTTAAAAATATCAACAAGGTTTTAAAAAAATTTTATAAATTAACAGAAATGATGGAAGAAAAATTAGGATGTATTCTTTTTCAACTTCCCCCTTCTTTTAAAAAGAACCAAGATACTTTAGAAAGATTAAAGAATTTTTTAAAAAAACTTGATAAAACAAAAAGAAACATAATTGAATTCAGGCATGAAAGTTGGTGGGACGAAGAAGTTTATAAATTAATGAAGAGGCATGGTGCAGGTTTTTGTGTTGTTTCAGGATTGGATATGCCCTCTAAAATTATAGTAACTTCAAAAACAGCTTATCTAAGATTCCATGGTCCTGAAAATGCCTATTCATCAAAATATTCTGACAATGAATTAAAATTATGGGCGAGAAAAATAAGAAATATAAAAGCAAAAGAGATTTATGCATATTTTAATAATGACACAAGAGGTTATGCAGTTAAAAATGCAAAAAAACTTAAAGAGTTTTTAAAATGTTAAGGAAAATTTCCAGCAATGTATTTCAATTTTATTTTAAGAAATTTGGTTCTTGTATTTATCTCTTAAAGATTAAGAGAAAGAAAATAATAATAGATACTTCAACTAAAGAAAATAGGAAAGAGCTAATTAGTAATTTAAAAAAACTTGGCATTAAACCAGAAGAAATAGATTTTGTTTTATTAACTCATAACCATTATGACCATACAGAGAACTTTGAGTTATTTAAAAATGCTAAAATTCCAAACAAAAAAGACCTAAAAACTTTGGAGATTAAAATTATAGAAACCCCAGGACATACTTTTGATAGCAAATGTTATCTTTATAAGAAAATTTTATTTTCTGGTGACACACTTTTCCACCAGGGAATAGGGAGAATCGATTTTCCTGAAAGCAAACCAGAAAAAATGAGAGAAAGTTTAGAGAAATTAAGAAGATTAAATTATAAAATTTTATGTCCCGGACATTTAGAATAAATTTAAAAATCAACTATTTTAATTAGAATAATGAAAAAAGAGATAATCTTATTTGTCGGAAAACAAGGAGCAGGAAAAGGAACTCAAGCAGAAGTTGTTTCCAAAGAAATAGGATTTAAACATATTTCTACAGGAGAATTATTAAGAAATTTAAAAGGCGGTTTAAAAAAAGAACTTAACTTATATATAGAAAAAGGAATTTTAATTCCTGATGAATTAATGCTGGAAATTTTAAAAAAAGAAATGAAAAAAGAGGATAAAATAATTCTCGACGGTTTTCCCAGAAATTTAAGGCAAGCAAAATTGCTTGATAATTTGTTTAAAATTACAAAAGTTATTGAAATTTATATTTCTGATGAAGAGGCAATCAAAAGATTAGAAGGAAGAAGATACTGCGAAATTTGTGGAAGGAATTATAATCTTATAACTTTTCCAAAACCAAAAGAAGATGAGTTATGTGATATTTGTAAAGTAAAATTAAAAAAAAGAAAAGATGACAATAAAGAGGCAATTAAAAAAAGATTAGAAACTTACAAAGAAAAAACTCTCCCAATTTTAGATTATTATCGAGAGAGAGGTGTAGAAGTGATTAGAATTGATGGTTCTGGCAAGATAGAAGATGTAAAAAAAAGAATATTAAAAATCTTTAAAAGTTAAATATAAATTTATGTAGTAAGAATTTTGATTACATCGCCATTTTTTAATTCGCTTTCTTTTCCTAATTTTCTTCCAGTTTTTGCATCAATCGCTCCGACAAACTTTTCTCCTATATCTGTATGAATTGTAAATGCTAGGTCGAGAGCAGTTGAACCCTTAGGCAAAAGAATTGCATCAGGCAAAACATTCCCTTTACTATCAGTCCATTTATTCTCGTTTTCTACAGGATAAACAACAATGTAATTCAAAAAATCAAAAACTGCTTTATTCAAACATTCTTGTACTCCTGTATTTTTCCATTTTTCAAGAAACATTCTTATTTTTTCCAAAGCTTCTTTTTGTTTTTCATTTAAATTTCCTATAATCTCGAAGCTTTCGTCACCAGGAAGATAATTAATTAAGCCCGCCTGAGAAGCCTCTCTTAAAGCCAACTCAAAATCAGCTGAACACGGAACAATCAAAGATGAAGGGAATTTCTCTTTCAAATCAAGAATATTTTTTTCTGATTCTTTTATATCTGCCTTATTTGCAGCCATAATCACCGGCTTACTTTTTTTTCTTATATGCGTCGAGAATTTAAACAAGTCAATGTCTGTCCATCCCCCTTTTTCATTTAAATTGAGTTCTCTAATAATTTCTTTAATATCATCCTCTCTTATTTTTAAGCCAGAAAGTTGTTCTGCTATTTCTTTTGAGAGAGATGTGGAAAGAGCTTTTCTTTCTATAGAATGCCAGTTTTTCGTTAATATTCCTTTAATCCACATGTCTATTTCTTTCTCGAGGAATAGGATATCTTGAGATATATCATAACCTTCTGTAGCTTGCCCTTGAGAATCTGTTTTTCCACTTGCATCTAAAACATGAATCAGCAAGTCAGCTTCCCTTAAATCATCTAGAAATTCATTTCCTTTACCTCTTCCTTCACTTGCCCCCGGAACTAAACCAGCAACATCAATTAATTTAATTGGAACAAATCTTTTTCCATCAATACAGAATCCATGATTTGGCTTGCATTTTTCTCCTTTTTGAATTTCAGGACACTCTACTCGAACATAACCAACCCCTTGATTAGCGTCGAGAGTTGTAAAAGGATAATTAGCTATTTTCACATTAGCAAGAGTGCAGGCTTTAAAAAAAGTGCTTTTACCTGCATTGGGCTTTCCTACTAATCCTATTAACATCTTCAAATTAAGAATAAGAGATTTTTAAGTTTATTTATACGCGAAAGATGCTTGTCCTTTTTCAGTTAGTTCATATTTACCATTAACAAACCTTACAAAACCACAATCTTCAAGAACTCTTATGCTATCATCAACATCTGCCTGTAATCTAATCATATCAGATGGGTGTTGGTAATGATAATTTTGTGCTAAATCAGAGAAAATATATCTCTTTCTTACACTTCTCCGATTAAATATTGTGACTGCAGTTTTTTGTGCCATTAATGCAACATCCTCCTCTACACCTTTGGCTTTTAATTGGTGGAAAATAGTTATGGTTTCTAGATTTTGTGTTGAAGACATAACTTTCTAAAAATAACCCAATTTAAATAAATTATTGTAATAAAAAATACGCTTCTAATTAACAAAATAAAAATTAATTAAAAAAATAAAAAGGAGAAAAGAAAAAATAAAAAATTAAATTTTAGCTGTTTTATTCTTCAGCAGCTTCTTCTGTTGCTTCTTCTTCTGCTGATTCTTCCTCAGATTCTTCTGCTTCTTCTTCACTTTCTTCTTCAGATTCTTCTTCATTTGCTTCTTCGCTTTCCTCAGCTTCTTCTTCAGCTACTTCTTCACTAGTTTCTTCTTCTGCTGATTCTTCAACAGCTTCTTCTTGAGTTTCATTCATTTCTTCTTCCATTTTAACACTGCTTAATGCAAAAATTCTTTTAAAAATCTTTCGAAGAATTATTTGTCACTTAAAGATTAATTAGATTTAGTAATTGACTCGGAAATTTTTAAATAAAATAAAAAGATATAAAAAAACTTATAAACAAAAATTATCTATTATAATTAAGAGCCTGTAGCTCAGCCTGGTTAGAGCGCCGGTCTTATATGCCAATATCTCGTTAGAGATATTGTTTCTGGCTTGTCGTGGACAAGCTAAGAAAGCCGGAGGTCCGCGGTTCAAATCCGCGCAGGCTCATATTCAAAAAATTGTAAGGAGGTGGGATAATATGTTTATGTATAATATAAAAGAATTTGGAGAAATTATGGGCAGTTTTTTAGGAGGAGCATTTATAACAGCATTTTTTGCTTTGGGTTTTCTTATTGCAATATTATTGATAGCAGGGGTTTATATTTATCACGCTTTAGCTTGGTCAGTAATTGCCAAAAAATTGAAACATAAATATCCTTGGCTCGCATGGATTCCTTTTGCAAACATTTCCTTAATTCTTGAATTGGGAGGATTTCATTGGGCATGGGTCTTTTTGTTATTAATACCGATTTTTGGATGGCTTGCTCTAATAGTATTAACAATAATAGCAACATGGAAAATCTTTGAAAAAAGGAACTATTATGGATGGTTCAGCTTGGCAATATTAATTCCAAAAGTTGGATGGATATTCTATATGATAGCAATAGGATTTGTTGCTTGGAAAGAACAAAAAAAGAAATAAATTTTTAATTTACTTTTAATTTTATTTTTTCTATTTTAAAGATAGATAATTTTAAAAATGGTTTCTTTTTATTTTAGTTATGCCCCTGTCGTCTAGTGGCCAAGGATACAGCCCTTTCGAGGCTGTGACCCGAGTTCGAATCTCGGCGGGGGCATTTTCACAAAAATGAAAAGAAAAAAGCATATCATCGCTTTATTACTCCAATTTTTCTTTTTACCTTTCTCTGCAGGATATCTTTATCTTCATGAATATAAGAAGGCGTTTTTTTGGTTTATTATTTATGCATTGGTTCTTATTTCTAATGTTACTTTTTTCCTCATAGCCATTTGGATATTTACAGTTTATGATTGTTATAGAATAGCTAAATCTAAAAATAATATGATAGAAAAAACAAAAAAGACAAAAAAGACAAAGAACAATCTTTCTCAAAAATCAGTTCCTAAAAAAAGAATATATGAAAAAGTAAAAAAATATTTTGATAGATTTATTCAAAGATATGATTTAAGCTATATAGATTTAATTCCTATAGATTTTGAAAAGAATATCTTTGAAAGAGCATCTATTATCTCAGAAAGATTAATAAAAAAAGGTATGTGGTTTTCTTCAAACGATCTCAGACATTTTGGCAGAAGTGACTTGAGGTTTGATAATTTTGAAGATATTAAAGAGTCTATTCATAAGAATCTTCTCATACTTAGTTCTTTTCCATCCCTACAACAAAATAAATTATTATCATCCAAGGAAATTATTAATTATGAAGAGATTCGGGAAGGATATTATGAGCTATACGAATTACTTCATGAAAATAAAATTCAATCTTTACAAAAGTTAATTCAAAATAAA